>JAODBQ010000086.1 GCA_025464045.1 Ilumatobacteraceae bacterium | reverse complement strand
CTCGTTGGTCGCAGGAGCGAAGTTACGCGGAGAGTTCTAGGAACGGCTGAAGGCCGTTCTCTAGGAGATCACCGACGCGTCCGGCGAGGTGATCACGTTCGTCGACGAGTTGCACACGATCGTCGGCGCCGGCGCGGCGGAGGGCGCGATGGACGCCGGCCCCATGATCAAGCCGATGCTCGCCCGCGGCGAGCTGCGGATGATCGGGGCGACGACGCTCGACGAGTACCGCAAGCACGTCGAGAAGGACGCCGCGCTCGAGCGCCGCTTCCAGCAGGTCTACGTCGGTGAGCCGAGCGTGGAGGACACGATCGGCATCCTGCGCGGCCTCAAGGAGCGCTACGAGGTGCACCACGGTGTGCGCATCCAGGACTCGGCGCTCGTCAGTGCCGCCGTGCTGTCGAACCGCTACCTGACCAACCGCTTCCTGCCCGACAAGGCGATCGACCTGATGGACGAGGCGGCCAGCAAGCTGCGCATCGAGATCGATTCGCTACCGACCGAGATCGACATCGTCCAGCGGCGCATCCTCCAGCTCGAGATCGAGCAGGTGGCGCTGTCCAAGGAGACCGACCACGCCTCGCTGGAGCGCCTCGACGCGCTGGAGGACGAGCTGGCCACGCTCAACGCCCAGGTCGCCGAGATGAAGAAGCACTGGGAAGGTGAGAAGCAGGCCATCGATGCGATCCGCTCGTTGAAGGAGGAGCTGGGCCAGCTCAGCCAGCAGCTGGAGCGCGAGACCGACCTCGCGGTCGCCGCGGAGATCCGCTACGGCCGCATCCCCGAACTGGAGCGGCGCGTGGAGGGCGCCACCGCGCACCTCGACGAGCTGCAGAAGGGCAACCGGATGCTGAAGGAGGAGGTCGACGCCGAGGACATCGCCGAGGTCGTCAGCAAGTGGACCGGCGTGCCCGTCACCCGGCTGATGGAGGGTGAGATGAGCAAGCTCGTCCACCTCGAAGCGCAGCTCCACAAGCGCGTCATCGGCCAGGAGGACGCGGTCACCGCGGTTGCCAACGCCATCCGTCGCTCGCGCGCCGGCCTCAGCGATCCGAACCGCCCGATCGGTTCGTTCATGTTCCTCGGCCCGACCGGCGTCGGCAAGACCGAGCTCGCCCGCGCCGTCGCCGAGTACCTGTTCGACGACGAGAAGGCGATGGTCCGCATCGACATGGGCGAGTACATGGAGAAGTTCTCCGTGTCCCGCCTGATCGGTGCGCCTCCTGGCTACGTCGGCTACGACGAGGGCGGCCAGCTCACCGAGGCGGTGCGCCGCCGTCCGTACAGCGTCGTGCTGCTCGACGAGATCGAGAAGGCGCACCCAGACGTGTTCAACGTGCTGCTGCAGGTCCTCGACGACGGTCGCCTCACCGACGGCCAGGGCCGCACCGTCGACTTCACCAACGCGGTGATGATCATGACCAGCAACCTGCCGGGCGACCCGTCGGCGTTCTTCAAGCCGGAGTTCATCAACCGCGTCGACGACATCATCCGCTTCCGCGCGCTCACCGAGGACGACCTCACCCACATCGTCACGATCCAGCTGGAACGGCTCAAGCAGCGGATGGCCGAGCGGCGGATCACGCTCGACGTCACCCCGGCGGCGATGTCGAGGCTGGCCCACGAGGGCTACGACCCGTCGTTCGGGGCGCGTCCGCTGAAGCGGGTCATCCAGCGCCAGATCAGTGATCAGGCGGCGGTGCTGATCCTCGAGGGCAAGGTCGGCGAGGGCGACACCCTGCGCGTCGACGTCGACGAGGACGATCGGGTCGTGCTGCAGTCGCTCCAACCCGCCTGACGCCCCACCGACACGCCACGGCGGCGCACGGCGTCAGGCCTTGCGGTACTTGCGCACCGCGAGCGGGGCGAGCACGACGATGACGCCCACCGACCAGGCGACGGCGATCAGCACCTTGGTGGCGAGCGGACCGCCTGCCGCGCTCGCCCGCACCGCGTTCACCGTGGCGCTGACGGGTTGGTTGCGCGCCCACCACGCCAGCCACGTCGGCATCGACGCCGGATCGACGAACGAGTTCGAGGCGAACACGAGGGGTGCGAGGAGCGGGAAGGCGGCGGCCTGGGCCGACTCGCCGTTCGGGACGGAGAGCCCGATCAGCGCGAACACCCACGACAGCGCGAAGCCGAACAGCAGCAGCACGAGCAGGCCGAGGAGGAACGCCGGGACGCCGTTGTGGATGCGGAAGCCGACGAGCGCGCCGATCGCCGTCATCAACGCGATGATCAGCACGTTGCGCGCCGTGTCGGCCAGCGTGCGTCCGCCGAGCACCGCGGCGCGGGCCATCGGCAACGAGCGCAGCCGTTCGAGCAGCCCCTTGCCGCGGTCCTCGGCCAGCCCGACAGCGGTGTTGATCGCCCCGAACGCAACGGTCTGCGTGAAGATCCCCGGCATCAGGTAGTCGACGTAGCGGATGCCGGGAACCCTGATCGCGCCGCCGAACACGTAGCGGAACAGCAGCACGAAGATCATCGGCTGGATCAGTGAGAACACGAGCAGCTGCGGCACGCGGCGGATCACCGTGAGGTTGCGTCCGATCATCGCGCCGGTGTCGCGCAGCGCCCACACGATCGACGGCTTGGCGTTGCTCGGTCGGGGGGCGACGAAGCTGGGTGCGGTGGTGGCGGTCATGCTGCTGCGCCTGTCGTGAGGGTGAGGAACACGTCGTCGAGCGTCGGCTGGCGCAGGGCGACGTGCTGCGCGGTGATGCCCGCGGCGGCGAGGCGGTTGAGGGCGTCGCGCAGCGTGGCCGGACCATCGGTCATCACGACGCGCACGATCGTGCTGGCCTCCGTCTGCGCGTCGAGCACCGTCGCCGCGGCGGCCGCACTCGCGGCGTCGGCGAACTCCAGCTCGATCACCGTGTCGCCGAGGCGCGCCTTCAGCTCCGTGGGCGTGCCTTCCGCCACCACCAGGCCCTGATCGAGCACGACGATGTTGTCGGCGAGGCGATCGGCCTCCTCGAGGTACTGGGTCGTCAGCAGCACCGTGGTGCCGTCGGCCACGAGCTCCTCGATGACGCCCCACAGGTCGAGGCGACTCGCCGGATCGAGGCCGGTGGTCGGCTCGTCCAGGAACAGCACCGGCGGGTGAGTGACCAGCGCCGCGGCGAGGTCGAGTCGTCGGCGCATCCCGCCCGAGTAGGTGCGCGCCGGGCGGTCGCCGGCGTCGGTGAGGCCGAACTGTGCGAGCAGGTGCACCGCCCGCTGGGAGGCGTCGGCGCGTGACAGGTGGTTGAGCCTGCCGACGAGCACGATGTTCTCTCGCCCGGTGAGGTTCTCGTCCACCGCCGCGTACTGGCCGGCGAGGCCGATGCTGCTGCGCACCGCCTGCGCCTCACGGACGACGTCGAACCCGTTGACGACGCCCGCGCCTGCGTCCGGTTTGAGCACCGTCGTGAGCATCCGCACCACCGTCGTCTTGCCCGCCCCGTTGGCTCCGAGCAGGCCGAGCACCGTGCCGGTCGGCACGGCGAAGCTGATGCCCTGGACGGCCTTGACGGCGCCGAACCGCTTCTGCAGGTTCTCGGCGACGATCGCGGTGGTGGTCATTCGGTGGACATTACATGATTATTGAGAATTGTCAACCATTGAGTTGTCTCCTGCTTCTGTCTAGGATGTGCTGGTGCGCAACGACCGCGACCACCGCGACCGGGACCGGGACGATCTCGGCGAGGCGTGGCAGCTGCTCGCGCCGCTGTTCCTCGCGCGACGGGATGCGTTCTTCGCCGCGCTCCGCGAGCTCGGGCTCAACCCGCCGCACGGCCAGGGCCTGATGTCGCTCGCGAACGGGCCGGTGCGGATGCGCGACCTCGCCGAGGTGATGACGTGTGATGCGTCGTACGTGACCTCCATCGTGGACCGGCTGACCGAGCTCGGCTACGCGATCCGCCAGGAGTCGCCCACCGACCGGCGGGTGCGAGAGGTGGCGCTGACGGCGCACGGCCGAACCGTCACGGAGCGGCTCCAACGGCTCTTCACCGAACCACCTCTCGAGCTGCAGCGGCTCTCCGTCACCGATCGCGCCGCGCTCGTGCGCATCCTGCGCAAGCTCCCGGCGGTGTCCGCCGGGCCGTGGAGCGCCATCCGCCGCTCGCGCTGACGAGGCTCCGGACCAGCTCGTGTCAGCGCGCCGTAATCGTGTCAGCGCGCCGGGGTCGTGGTCGTGGCGCGGGCGACGACCGCGTTGGCGTGGGCTGGGAAGCCCTCGTGGCGGCTCATCGCCAGGATCGTCGGCGCCATCCGGGCCAGCGCGGTGGCGTCGGCGCGGGCGACGGCGGTGCGCTTGAGGAACGCGTCCGCGGTGATGCCGCTGGACACGTGGGCGAAGCCGCCGGTCGGGAGGCTGGCCGGGCAACCGATCACGAAGTTGCCGGCGGAGAACAGCGTGTGCTGGCCGACGAGGATCTCCCCGGCGTTGACGAGGCCGTCGAGCACGTCGTCCTCCGCGGCCGCGCCGACGGCCACCTGCAGGTGCTCGGGTGCCCAGCGGTTGGCGACCTCGACGCCCTCGGCGAGCGAGGACACCAGCACGCACCCGCCGTTGACGCCCAACGAGGCGCGTGCCGCCTCGGCTCGTGCCGGCGGGAGGACGGCGAGTTGTGCCGCGAGCTCGACGTCGACGGCATCGGCGAGCTCGGTGGAGGTCGTCACGAGCAGGACTGCCGAGTCGGTGCCGTGCTCCGCCTCGTTGAGCAGGTCCGCCGCGGCGAGCCGGGGGTCGGCCGTGGCGTCGGCGAGGACGAGGCTCTCGGTCGGACCGAGGATCATCATCGTCGCCACGCCGTAGCGCTGCATCTCGACCTGTGCGCACGCCACCGGTGGGCTCCCCGGGCCCACGATCTTGCGGACCTGCGGGATCGTGGCAGTGCCGAACCCCAGCGCAGCGACGCCCGCGGGCCCGTTGACCCGGAACACCTGGCGCAAGCCGAGCTTGCGGCAGACGACGAGCACGGCCGGATCGATGCGGCCGCTGCCGTCGGGGAGCGGCGGCACCACCAGTGCGACCTGCGGGACGCCGGCGACGGTCGCCGGTACCGCGAGCTGGTAGGCGACGCTCGGGTAGGAGGCCTTGCCGCTCGGCACGAACAGCCCGGCCGACGAGATCGGGGTGACCTTCTCGCCGACGCGCAGGCCCGGCTCGCTCTCGAAGCTCCAGTCGGCGGCACGTTCCATCAGTCGCTCGTTGAACGCGCGGAGGTGGACGATCGCGTCATCGATCGCGACGTCGACGTCGTCGTCGACGCGGGCCGAGTCGAGCTCGTCGTCGCTGGCGCGCAGCTGGTCCGGCTGCAAGCTGACCTTGTCGAACTCGTGCAACGCACGGCAGACGGCGTCGTCGCCGTGCTCACGGACATCGTCGATGATCCTGCCGATCGCTGTCTTCAGGTCCGCATCGAAGATCGCATCGAGCCCGCGTGCGCACAGCGCCGCACGCGCCGACTCGTCCATCTCGGCCCACGTCAACCGGCGCATCACCTCGTGGAAGCTATCGCCGCCGCCGCGGGCCGAGCCCTGGTCTCGGTGGCGTGAGGACGGCGTCGTCGCACGCGCGTCCGAATGGGCGGGGGCGCGACCCGCCGGCATCCGTTAGCATCTCGCCACGTTCCCATTCCCGCTGGCTCGTCCGAGCCGAGGAGCGTTGCCGTGGCCGTCACCGTCGTTGTAGGTGCCCAGTGGGGCGACGAAGGCAAGGCCAAGGTCATCGACCTGCTGGCAGCCGATCATTCGTACGTCGTGCGCTACCAGGGTGGGCACAACGCCGGCCACACGGTGGTGGTGGGCGACGAGCGGTACGCCCTCCAGCTCGTGCCGAGTGGCGTGCTCTACCCGCACATCGTGCCGGTCATCGGCAACGGTGTGGTCGTCGACATGCCGACCCTGTTCTCGGAGATCGACACGCTCGAGGGTCGGGGCATCTCCTGCGCGAAGTTGAAGGTCAGCAGCCAGGCCCACCTCATCTTCCCGTGGCACCAGACGCTCGACGCGCTGTACGAGGCCGTGCGCGGCGACTCGCGGATCGGCACGACCTTGAAGGGCATCGGCCCGGCGTACGCCGACAAGGCCCGCCGCGAGGGGATCCGCGCCGGTGAGGTGCTCGACCCCGGCGCGTTCGCGGCCGTGGTGAAGGACCGTGCGGTGGCCCACAACGCCGAGATCGTCGCGCTCGGTGGCGATCCACTGGACGTCGACGCGGTGGTCGTGCGCTTCGCCGAGCTCGGTCGACGGCTCGCCCCGTACGTCACCGACACCGTCGAGCTGTTGCACGCCGCGCTGGATGCCGACGACCACCTCCTCCTCGAAGGTGCGCAGGCGACGTTCCTCGACCTCGACCATGGCACGTATCCGTTCGTCACCTCGAGCAACCCGACGGCCGGTGGCGCCTGCGTCGGCACCGGCATCGGGCCGCGGTACCTCACTCGGATCGTCGGGATCACGAAGGCGTACACGACGCGCGTCGGCAGTGGCCCGTTCCCGACGGAGCTGTTCGACGAGCTCGGCGACAAGCTCGTCGACATCGGTCGCGAGTTCGGGACCGTCACCGGTCGTCGCCGGCGCACCGGGTGGCTCGACTGCGTGATGCTGCGCAAGGCCGTGCGCTTGAACTCGCTCACCGAGCTCGCGCTGACGAAGCTCGACGTGCTCGACACGTTCGAGCAGATCAAGGTCTGCACCGAGTACGACGACCACGGCGCGCCGGTCTACGCGTTGCTCGACGGCTGGATGT
>JAODBQ010000083.1 GCA_025464045.1 Ilumatobacteraceae bacterium | reverse complement strand
GATCAGCGGGTAGCCGGGCTGCCAGATCCAGCTGTCCATCAGCTTGCGCACCGGGGCGGCGTTGCCGTACTCGGTGGCGACGGCCTCCTCGATGCTGTCCCACAGGTCGCTGGTCTCGGTGTTGCCGTACTCGTGCTTGGTCAGGTAGTGGCTGACACCGCTGCGGAACTCCTCCTCGCCGAGGTACTGCTGCAGCATGCGCAGCAGTGATCCGCCCTTCTGGTAGGTGAGCACGTCGAACATCCCGTCGCATTCGTGCGGTGCTTCCACGGGGAACTCGACGGAGCGGGTGCTGGCCAGCGAATCGACCTCGAAGGCCATGCTGCGCTCCAGGCTGAACGTGTTCCAGCGCTCCCAGTCCGGGCGGAACGCGGCGCAGCAGGCGATCTCCATGAACGTCGCGAACGCCTCGTTCAGCCAGATCCCGTTCCACCACCGCATCGTCACCAGGTCGCCGAACCACATGTGCGCCATCTCATGGGTGATCACGTCGGCGACGGTCTGCAGCTCGATCTGCGTGGCGGTGGCCGGGTCGGCGAGGAGCAGGTTCTCACGGTAGGTGATGCACCCGAGGTTCTCCATCGCCCCGGCGGCGAAGTCGGGCAGGGCGAGCATGTCGCACTTGTCCGTCGGATAGGCGATCCCGTAGTACTGCTGGTACCAGCGCAGCGCGTGGGCCCCGGCCTCCAGACCGAACGCGGTCAGGTGCGCCTTGCCAGGCACGTGCACGATCCGCAGCGGGATCATCCCGCCGTTCAGCCCGCCGACGAGCACCGGCTCGGTGGCCTCCAGCGGCCCGACGACGAACGCGACGAGGTACGTGCTCATCGGCATCGTCTCCTTGAAGCGCACTGCGACGAGGCCGTCGTCGCGTTCCACCCGATCGACCTCGGGCCCGTTGGAGACCGCGAGCAGCGTCGGGTCGATGACGAGGGTGACGTCGAAGACCGCCTTGAAGTCGGGCTCGTCGAAGCAGGGGAACGCGCGCCGGCAGTCGGTGGCCTGCATCTGCGTCGTGGCGATGACCCGCTCGACGCCGTCAGCGTCGCGGTAGGTGCTGCGGTACCAGCCGCGCAGCTTGTCGTTGAGGATGCCGGTGAACTCGATCGCGATCATCGACGTGCCGACACCGAGCGGGGCCTCGATCACGAGCCGCTCGGTCTCCTCGTCGAGCCGGAAGGCCGCCGGGGTGCCGTCCACCGTGATGCTGGCGATCTCGAGCTCGATGGCGTTGAGCACGATCTCCTCGACGGGCTCGTTCACCACCACGCCGATGTCCACGGTGCCCACGAACGTCGCGTGCTCGAGATCGGGTTGGAGCGTCAGGGTGTAGCGCGACGGCGTGACCGCGCGGGGCAGGCGGTACGGATTTCCGGAGGAGGGATCGGGCGAGCTCACCCGGCCGAGCGTAACGCCAGGCCTGCGAGCCTCGCGCCCGACCGTTCGCGCTGCCGAACGGCCTCGACGGGTATCGTCTGCGCTCGTGCCAGCACCTGTGTACGACGTCGTCGGTGTCGGTAATGCGCTCGTCGACGTCCTCGCCCACGCCGAGGACGAGTTCATCACCCGCCACGATCTCGTCAAGGGCTCGATGACGCTGGTCGACACCGATCGGGCGCTCGAGTTGTACAAGGCGCTCGGCGGGGCGATCGAGATGAGCGGCGGCTCGGCCGCCAACACGATGTGCGGCGTCGCCTCGCTCGGGGGTCGGGCCGCGTACATCGGCAAGGTCAGCAACGACGACCTCGGGCAGGTCTTCGGCCACGACCTGCGCGCGGTCGGGGTGGTCTTCCGGCCCGGATCGCCCGACGCGGACATGCCCACCGGTCGGTGCATCATCGTCGTTACGCCGGACGCCGAACGGACGATGCACACCTACCTCGGTGTCTCCTCGCTGCTGCACACCGGCGACATCGACGAGTCCGTCGTCGCCGCCGGCAGCGTGCTCTACATGGAGGGCTACCTGTACGACCGTCCGGAGGCCAAGGCCGCCTTCCGCCGGGCGGCGCGCATCGCCCACGAGCACGGCCGCAAGGTCTCGCTCACCCTCAGCGACTCGTTCTGCGTCGATCGCCACCGCGACGACTTCCGCGCGCTCGTGGCCGACGAGGTGGACATCCTGTTCGGCAACGCCGACGAGATCCGCTCGTTGTACGAGGTCGAGTCGTTGGACGAGGCGATCGTGGCCGTGCAGGGCGACTGTGCGCTCGCGGTGATCACCACCGGCGCCGCGGGCTGCCTGATCGTCACGGCCGACACGATCCAAGCGGTGGCCGCGGTGCCCGTCACGAAGGTGCTCGACACCACGGGCGCAGGCGACCTGTTCGCCGCCGGCTTCCTGTTCGGGTACACGAAGGCCCTCGACCTCGCGGAATGCGCGCACCTCGGCGCGATCGCGGCCGCCGAGGTGATCTCCCACGTCGGTCCCCGGCCGCTCGTCGAGCTGCGCACCCTGCTGGCCTGATCGTGCTCCGCGGGCTGGCCTGATCGTGCTGCGCGGGCTGGCCTGAACGGGTGGAGCTGAGGCGGCTGGCGATGCGTCTGCCTACGCTGAACCGATGACCGACGTGCGGGCGAACGCCGAGCGCTGGCTGGCTGCCGAACCTGACGAGGACATGCGCGAGGAGCTGCGCGATCTGCTCGACGGGCCGGCCCAGGTGCTCGTGGAGCGGTTCGTCGGCCGCCTCCAGTTCGGCACGGCCGGCCTGCGCGCCGCCGTCGGTGCCGGCCCGCAGCGGATGAACCGATTGGTCGTGCGGCAGGCCGCTGCCGGCCTCGTCGACCACCTCCTGCGCACCGAGCCGAACGCCGCCCGGCGCGGCGTGCTGATCGGCTACGACGCCCGGCGCAAGAGCGACGTGTTCGCGATGGACACGGCGCGCGCCTGTGCCGCCCGCGGCGTGCGCGCGATGGTGTTCAGCACGGTCGTGCCGACGCCGGTGCTGGCGTGGTGCATCGCCGAGGTCGGCGCGGTCGCCGGGGTGATGGTCACCGCCTCGCACAACCCGCCGGCGGACAACGGCTACAAGGTGTACCTCGGCACCGGCGCCCAGATCGTGCCCCCTGCCGACAGCGAGATCGCGGCCGCGATCGACACCGTCGACCCGTGCGACGTGGCGCTGGCCGGCGAGAACGATCCGTTGATCAGCAAGGTCGGCCGCCGCCTGATCGACGCCTACCTCGACGCGGTGCCGGCCGTCCGGCTGGTGCCCGGGCTGCCGAGCGTCCCCGTCGCGTACACGGCGATGCACGGGGTCGGCGGCGGCACGTTGCTCGCCGCGTTCGACCGCGCCGGCTGGTGGCCGCCGCACGTCGTGCCCGCGCAGCAGGAGCCCAACGGCGCGTTCCCGACGGTGTCGTTCCCGAACCCGGAGGAGCCCGGCGCGTTGGACCTCCTGCTCGAGCTCGCCGCCCGCAGCGACGCCGCGCTGGCGATCGCCAACGATCCCGACGCCGACAGGCTCGGCGCCGCCATCCCGCAACCGGACGGCACCTGGCGACGGTTGAACGGCGACGAGATCGGATGGCTGTTGGCAGATCACGTCCTCGCCCACAGCTCGGGCGACGATCGCCTGGTCGTCACGACGTTGGTGTCCTCCTCCCTCCTCGGGCGGATGGCGGCCGCCCACGGCGTGCACTACCGGGAGACGTTCACCGGGTTCAAGTGGATCGGTCACACCGCACTGCAGCACCCCGAGCTGCGCCTCGTGCTGGGCTACGAGCAGGCGCTCGGCTACCTCGTCTGCGGGCGGCCCCTGGACAAGGACGGGATCACCGCCGCGGTGATGCTCACCGAGGTGGCGGCTCTGGGCGCCGCCGAGGGGATCACCCTGCAGCAGCGGCTCGACGCGATCGAGGCCTTGTACGGGCACCACCTCATGGCCGAGCGCTCGGTGCGGATGGAGCCGGCCGACGCGAAGGCACTCGTCGCGGCGCTGAAGGCGAATCCGCCGAGCACGCTCGCCGGCTCGCCAGTCACCTCGGTGGAGTGGTTCGACGAGGCCGGCCTGCTGCGCCTGCAGCTCGGGCCGGCGTTGCGCGTCCAGATCCGCCCGAGCGGCACGGAGCCGAAGGTCAAGCTCTACGCCGAGGGCATCGACACCGATCCTCAGCAGGCGCTGGACGCGCTCACCGCGCTGCTCGGCTGACGTCGCCGGCGGGGCGCGTCAGAGGACCTTGACGATGTCGGCGAACTCGCCGAACTCGCTGGGGTTGACGAGCCTGCCCATCTTGCGCAGCTCGCCGGCCACGCCGGTCACGAGGTGCTCCATCCGGATCGGCTGACCGAGCGCGGCCGCGAGGAACGCCGCCTGCACGGTGGCGTTGCGGATCGCGCCGCCCGCGACCTCGAACTTGGCGGCCATCCAGGGCAGGTCGAGGTCGTGGGTCGGCGCGCCGTCGGGCAGGTTGTGCTTCCACAGCGCGAGGCGCTCGGTCTCGGCGGGGATCTGGAACGCGATGCGGACGTGGATGCGCCGCAGGAACGCATCGTCGATGTTCTTCTCGAAGTTCGTCGCCATGATGACCACGCCGTCGTAGTTCTCGAGCCGTTGCAGCAGGTACGACACCTCGATGTTGGCGTAGCGATCCCTGGCGTCACGCACCTCGGAGCGCTTCCCCACGAGCGAGTCCGCCTCGTCGAAGAACAGCAGCAGGTTGCCGGCCGAGGCGGCGTCGAACATCTCCTCCAGGTTCTTCTCGGTCTCACCGATGTACTTGCTCACCACGGTGGCGAGGTTGACCTTGAACACGTCGAGCCCGAGCTCGCCGGCGAGGACCTCCGTGGCGAGCGTCTTGCCGGTGCCCGATGGCCCGGAGAACAGCGCCACGAGCCCACGCGACGGGGCGGGCGCGAAGCCCCACTCGCCGTAGACGACCTCGGAGTGGCGGTAGCGATCGACGATCGAACGCAGGAGCGCGGTGCGGTCCGCGGACAGCACGAGGTCGTCCCAGGCATGCCTCGGGCGGACCCGCACCGCGAGACGCTCCAGGCGACCGCTCGCCAGCCGGCGCACCGCCGCGTCGATGTCGCCTCCGTACGACGCGATGGCCCTGCTGACCTGCTCGAGCTGGGTCATCGTCAGCGGGTGGGTGCGTGGCGTCTCGCCGAGGTGTGCCGCCCACTCGGCGTCGGTGGGCATCTCGTCGCCGGCCTCGACGGAGATCCACGGGCGGGTGGGCAGCTGCTCGAGTGGGACGTCGGTCCGCGAGGTGATCGCCCAGGCGAGGTGGTCGGCCCGCTCGATCCAGCGCTTGCCGTGGGCAGGCAGCTCGTCGCCGATCTCGACGATCACGCCGGCACCAGTGATCGTCGCCTCGCGGGCCAGCGCGGCCCAGGTCGCGTCGTGCTGCAGGTCGCCGCTGACGAGGAAGCGATCACCGGCGGCATGGGTGGCCGCCTGCTGGCGCCGGCGGATGCGGTCCGGTCCGATCACCACTACCACGCCCTCGCCGCCACCGGACTCGGCGGCGACGTGCTGCAGGTCGCCCGGCAGCTGCGGATCGCGGCTCGTGTCGCCGAGCAGCGCCCAGATGACCGACGGCTGCACGACGATCCGATGATCCGACCACGCACCCTCGGGCACCACGTCGACGAGCGCGGCGCGCCGCAGCGCGCCGTCCGGCGCGAAGGCCCGGGGTCCGACCTCGTGATCCTCGAAGATCCGCGCCAGCGCGTCGAGGGTGAGCTCCGTGGCGTCGCGCAGGCCCTGGCCACTCGCGACGAGCCGGCGCAGCCGTCGATCGATCTCGCACGACGCGGCGACGGCGAGCACCTCCGCCTCGGCGTGCGTGAGGGCGGCGTTGAACACGAGCGCGGCGAACGGGGTCGAGCCGCGCAACTCGTCACGGAACGCGGCCCGCGCCGCGTCGAGGTCGTTGTCGAGGTCGAGGTCGATGGCGAGCTTGTCGATGGCGAGCTCGTCGGCACCCGGGCCCGGGCCGCCGACCGGGCCGGGGCGCGGCTCGCCGTGGGC
>JAODBQ010000061.1 GCA_025464045.1 Ilumatobacteraceae bacterium | reverse complement strand
CGCTCCCCCGGCCGCACGGTCGAACGGTTGCAGCCGGACGTACGAGACGACGAGTGCGCCGATGAGGACCATCGACCCGGCAACGGCGACACCGGTGCGCCGAGAAGTGGCGGTGGGCCCGTTGGCGCGGTCGGCGCGCAGCCGCGCCACGAGATCGCCGATCGCGCCCTTGCGGATTGGGGTCTCCACGAACCGGTAGCACAGCTCGCTGACCGCGACCGTCAGCACGAGCGCGGCGACCAGGCGGACGCCGCCGCCGTTCTCGACCGCGAGGAACACGAAGATCGGCCAGTGCCACAGGTACAGCCCGTAGCTGCGCCGTCCAACGACCACCAACGGCTGCCACGAGAGCAGCCGGCGCACGACCACCGACTGCGGGTGCACCGCGGTGGCGACGACGATCACCGACAGCAGCGAGACGATCGGCAGCAGCCACTGGAACGTGTAGGCCGCGGCGAGATCGGCGCGGGCGAAGACGATGATCAGCCCGACGAGCGCGCCGAGCCCGTACGCCTCGATCACCTGCGCCCTGGTCGGGTCCACCGGCCGGGTCCGCCGCCACGGACGCCACAGGTGGGCGACGCCCGCGCCGAGCAGCAGGCCGCCGGCACGCGTGAACGTGGACAGGTAGAGCGCGTTGGCCCGGTCGACGGTCGCCGTTCCGCCGTGGAACGGGTCCGGCACCTTCATCGGCGCGGCGAGGCCGGGCCGGGTGAGCCACCACATCCACAACCACAGCGTGGCGAAGACGCCGACCAGCACGGCGCCTCGCGTGCGCCGCGACCACCCAAGGGCGACGAGCCCGATGAACACCATCGGCCAGACGAGGTACCACTGCTCCTCGACCGCCAGCGACCACATGTGCCGCAGCAGTGGCGGATCGACCGGGCTGTAGTACGCGGCCTTGCTGAACACCTGGCCCCAGTTGGCCACGTAGAAGATCGACCACGGCAGGTCGCGTCGCAGCTGGTTCTGCTGCTCGGCCGTCCCGAACAGGCGGGCCCACACCGACACCGCGAGCAGCATCGTGAACAGCGCCGGCAGCAGCCGCCGGGCACGACGGATCCAGAAGGCGCGCAGCGAGACGCCACCGTCGACCTCGCGCTCCTCGAGCAGCAGCGACGTGATCAGGAAACCGGAGACGACGAAGAACACCTCGACCCCGTAGAACCCGCCCTTCGTCCACGAGAACCCTGCGTGGTAGAGGATCACCGCCACCACGGAGATGGCCCGCAGCCCGTCGAGGCTGGGGGAGTACCCGAGGCGCCGTCGGCCCGGAGGGCTCGCTGGCTGAGCGGGCGCCTGCGTGCTCGATCGCTGGCGCTGGCGCTGCTCCAGCTCGACGAGCCGCCACAGCGGGTCGCGAACGACGTCAGTCATGTCGGAGGGCGAGCGCGTCGGTGCGGTGGAGGGCAACGGACGCCAATGTAGTTTCGCGGCTGCGTCGATCGCCGCCACCCCGCCATCCGGCCCGTGAAGACGCTGTCGAAGCGCCGATCGACCACGACGTTCGTGGGACGGACCTGTGGTGGTACCTGCCCCGGGTCCGCCGGGATCCGTCGCCGCGCCGAGATCGAAACGCCGACGCCCTCAGAACTCGATCACGAGACGGCCGCGCACGCCACCCGTCGCGAGCAGGCGGTGGGCTTCGGCAGCCTGCTCGGGTGTGAACGTCTGCGCCACCCGGAGCGTGATCGCGCCATCCTCGACCTGCTGGCGGAGGCGGTCGAGCTTGGCCCACTCCTCGCCGTACGTGCGCACCCAGACGCCGTGGATCGTGATGCCGCGTGGTGCCTCGGCGCGCAGCCCCCGCACGGACGCGAAGCCGCCGCCGTCACGGATCGCCGGGAACAGCAGGTCGTTCTGCACCGATCCGTCGGCGACGGCGTCGACCCCGCCCGGCTCGATCTCGAGGATCCGCTGGGCCACGTCGTCGCCGCGGCGGACGACGACGTCGGCACCGAGGCTGCGCACGAGCTCCTCGTCGCCGGCCGATGCGTCGGCGATCACCCGCAGCCCGTCGGCCTTCGCGAGTTGGACCACGTACCCGCCGTAGGCACCCGCAGCGCCGGTGACCGCGATCGTCGCGCCGGGCGCGAGCCCGAGCATGTCGAGGGTGAGCCGCGCGGTGAGGCCGTTCATCGGCAGCGTCGACGCTTCGACGAGCGTCGCCCCCGCCGGCACCCCGACGACGGACCCCGCCGGGAGCACCAGCGACTCCGAGTATCCGCCGTGCGATCCGGAGGGGATCACGATCGCCATCACCTGGTCGCCGATCGCGAGCCGGGTGCCGACGCCGTCACCAACGCCGTCACCGATCTCGTCGACGATCCCGGCGACGTCCATCCCGGGCACGTACGGCGGCGGTCCGGTGGCGGCGAGCATCGCCGCGCGGCTGCCGTCGCAGGTGTAGGTGTCGGTCGGGTTCACGGTCGCGGCATATACCCGCAGCCGCACCTCGCCCGGACCGGCATGGCCCTCCGGCAGCTCCACCACCTCCAGCGCGTCAGGACCGACGAACTGGTGCACACCGACAGCTCTCATCGACCCGGCGTATCATCGGAGGGCGAGAGCCGACGAACCGGCGACCGCACCGTCCGTCATCCGCCGTAGAGAGGAACTCGTGAACCAGCTGACGTGCCGACCGGTCGGGTCCGAGGGTCGCTCGTGAGCGCCGCGCAGTCGATCCGGATTGCCGTGGCCTTCGCGCGGGAGATCTCCCGGTCACCCGAAGCGCACCTGTGCCGTGCGTGCGCAGATGTGCTCGTCGTCGCCGGTGCGGGCATCACGATCATGGGTGGCACGGCCGGTGGTGGGCCGGTGTGCGTCTCCAACCAGCGCATGGCGGCGCTGGAGGACCTGCAGTTCACGCTGGGTCAAGGCCCCTGCCAGGACGCGTTCGTCACGGGCGCTCCCGTGCACGCGTCCCGTCTCGACGTCGCCGCGTCCGAGCGCTGGCCGTCGTTCGTCGATCTCGCCCACGCGACGGGCGTGGGTGCCGTCTTCGCCTATCCGATGACCTCCCACGGCGCCAAGGTCGGGGTGCTCACGCTGTACCAAGAGGACCAGGGCGACCTCTCCCAGGCCCAGCACGAGGACAGCCTTGCCGTGGCGGAGGTGCTCACCGAGACCGTGCTCAGCCTGCAGGCCGAGGCAACCTCGGGCACGCTGGCCTCGGGACTCGAGGACGCCGTCGCGTACCGCGCCGAGATCTACCAGGCGTCGGGGATGGTGTCGGTCCAGTTGCACATCCCGGTCGACGAAGCCCTGCTGCGGATGCGCGCCCACGCGTTCGCGTCCGATCGCCCGATCAGCGTCATCGCGTCCGACATCGTCGCTCGTCGCCTTCGTCTGGGTGAGGATCCGCCCGGCGTGGCAAGGCCGGTCCGCGGATGACGGAACACGAACATCCCGGGCCTGATCGCCAGGCGCGCGCTGCCCACGCCTTCGTCGAGATCGTGGACACGCTCGTCGATCGCTTCGACGTCATCGACGTGCTCACGTTGCTCGCATCGCGCTGTGTCGAGCTGCTCGACACGTCCGCGGCAGGGATCCTGCTCGTCGACGACGACGGAAACCTGCGCGTGATGGGTGCCTCGACCGAGCAGATCGGCCTGCTCGAGCTGTTCCAGATCCAGAACGAGCAGGGTCCGTGCCTCGACTGCTTCCGCAACGGCGTCGTGGTCACCAACGCCGACCTCGCCGCAGGCTCACCCTGGCCGCTCTTCGCCGAGCAGAGCATCGCCGCCGGGTTCCTCTCGGTGTGTGCCGTACCGATGCGGTTCCGCGACCTCACGATCGGCTGCCTGAACCTGTTCGTCGGTCCACCGCGCGCGCTCCTCGCCGCCGATGTGACGCTCGCCCGTGCGCTCGCCGACGTGGCCACCATCGCCATCATGCAGGACCAGGCGACGCGTGCCGCGGCGATCCGCGAGGGCAGGTTGCAGAGCGCGCTGGTCAGCCGGATCGCGATCGAGCAGGCGAAGGGCATGATCGCCGAGCACAGCCGGGTGGACATGGAGGAAGCGTTCACCCGTCTGCGCAACTTCGCCCGATCGAACAACCGCGGGCTGACCGACACGGCCCGTGCACTGGTCGCGGGCAGGATCTCGATCGACCTGATCGTCGCGACCCGCCTCGCGCACGAGCGTCGCACGCACTGAGCACCGTCTCGGCGTCCCGCGCCGGCGCGCGAGGATGCGGCCCACGGTTGCAGCGGGAGGACCTGGCGGCACCGAAAGGTGCGTCTGCTCCGGGCGCCCGCGGGTACAGGTTGGCGACAACGTTGCAGGTCTGCGGTCGTCGACGCCCGTCATCGACCGATTTCGACAAGGAGTGAGATGGAAGTCTGGCCTGGAACGGCTTACCCCCTGGGTGCGACCTTCGACGGTACGGGCACGAACTTCGCGTTGTTCACCGAGTCGGCCGCTCGGGTCGAGCTGTGCATGTTCGACGACAACGGTGTGGAGACGCGCATCGACGTGCGCGAGGTCGATGCGTACGTCTGGCACTGCTACCTGCCGCACGTCCAGCCCGGGCAGCGCTACGGGTACCGCGTGCACGGTGCCTACGATCCGCACAACGGGCGACGGTCCAACGCGAACAAGCTGCTGCTCGACCCGTACGCCAAGGCGGTGTGCGGCGAGATCGACTGGGATCCGTCGCTGTTCGCGTACGAGTTCGGGGACCCCGAATCGATCAACGACGACGACTCGGCCGCGCACATGATGATGGGCGTCGTCATCAACCCGTTCTTCGACTGGGCCGGTGACCGACCGCCGAAGATCCCGTACCGGGACACGATCATCTACGAGGCGCACGTCAAGGGCCTCACCCAGCTCCACCCGGGCATCCCCGAGGACCAGCGCGGCACCTACTCGGCGCTGGCCCATCCGGCGATGATCGAGCACCTCAAGCACCTCGGCGTGACCGCCGTCGAGCTGATGCCCGTGCACCAGTTCGTGCACGACAGCACGCTCGCCGACAAGGGTCTGCGCAACTACTGGGGCTACAACACCATCGGCTTCTTCGCGCCGCACAACGCCTACTCCTCCTCGGGCGACCTCGGCCACCAGGTGCAGGAGTTCAAGGGGATGGTCCGCGGGCTGCACGACGCGGGGATGGAGGTGATCCTCGACGTCGTCTACAACCACACCGCCGAGGGCAACCACCTCGGACCGACCCTGAGCTTCCGGGGCATCGACAACCAGGCGTACTACCGCCTGGTCGACGACGACCACTCGTTCTACATGGACTACACCGGCACCGGGAACTCGCTGAACATGCGCCACCCGCACTCGTTGCAGCTGATCATGGACTCGCTGCGCTACTGGGTGACCGAGATGCACGTCGACGGGTTCCGGTTCGACCTCGCGTCCACCCTCGCCCGCGAGTTCTACGACGTCGACAAGCTCTCGTCGTTCTTCGAGCTCGTGCAGCAGGACCCGGTCGTCTCCCAGGTCAAGCTGATCGCCGAGCCGTGGGACGTCGGACCCGGCGGCTACCAGGTCGGCAACTTCCCGCCGCAGTGGACGGAGTGGAACGGCAAGTACCGCGACACCGTCCGCGACTTCTGGCGTGGGGAACCAGCAACCCTCGGCGAGTTCGCGGAGCGGCTCACCGGATCATCCGACCTCTACGAGCACGACGGGCGGCGACCCGTCGCATCCATCAACTTCGTCACAGCACACGACGGCTTTACGCTGCGCGACCTCGTGTCGTACAACGAGAAGCACAACGAT
>JAODBQ010000036.1 GCA_025464045.1 Ilumatobacteraceae bacterium | reverse complement strand
CGAGGCGCGCGACGTGCGCGCGTTGCTGCCGGCGCCGGCGCTCGGTGAGCACCAGCACGACCTACCCCGACCCGGCGGCGGTCGCCGTCCGCCGACGGCTGCGCGCACCGGTCACACGCCCGTCGGCCTGCCCCTCGCCGGTGTCCGCGTGCTCAGCTTCGGAGTCGGCGCGGTGATCCCCGAGGCAACCTCGTTCCTCGCGCTGATGGGTGCCGAGGTGATCAAGGTCGAGTCGTCGAACGGGCTCGACTTCTTCCGCCAGGTCGGTGGCGACGCGACCGGCGACATCAACAACTCGGCGACCTTCAACCAAGCGAACCTCGGTGTGCAGAGCTGCGCGGTGAACGCCGCGAGCGAGGAAGGTCGCGCCGTGCTGCGCACGCTCGTCGCCACGTGCGACATCGTGATGGAGAACATGCGCGGTCCGGTGATGCGCAAGTTCGGGATGGACTACGAGTCCGTCCGTGCCGTGCGCCCGGACATCATCTACATCAGCAGCCAGGGCTTCGGCACCGGTCCGTACGAGACGTTCCAGACCTACGGGCCGAGCCTGCAGAGCTTCGCCGGGATGACCAGCATCTGGGCGCACCCCGACGACCCGTATCCGGTCGGGTCGACGCTCAGCTACCCGGACATGCTCGCCGGCAAGCAGGGTCTCGCCGCGGTGCTCGCCGCGCTCGTCCGGCGCGATGCGACCGGGCGTGGTTGTGCCCTGGACTGCGCGCAGTTCGAGGTGTGCCTGTGGTCGATCGCGGACAAGTTCCTGCAGGAGCAGCTGCTTCCCGGCACGGTCCGGGCGCTGGGCAATCGCAGCCTCGATGCGGCGCCACACGGTTGCTTTCCCTGCGCCGGTGCGGACCAGTGGTGCGCCCTGTCCGTGGACGACGACGAGGCCTGGCGCCGCTTCGTCGAGCTGATCGACGATCAGCGGCTCGGCGGTGCCAGGTTCGCGACGGCTGCGGCGCGGGTGTCGATGGCGGACGAGATCGACCCGATCGTCGGCGAGTGGACGTCGCGCTCGACGCCCGCCGACGTGGTCGAGCTGCTGCGCGGCAGGGGGATCGCCGCGTCGATCATCGTCGACGGCGCATCGCAGGCCGCCGACCGGGCCATGCACGACTCCGGCTTCTACGTCGCCATCGCCCACCCGGCTGCCGGCGTGCGTTGGCACACCGGCCTCCCCTTCGTGCTCGACGGAGATCGCGTACCGGTGCGGCGGGCGCCGATCATCGGCGAGCACACCGAGCACGTGCTGCTCGACGTCCTCGGTGTCTCGCCGTCGGACCTGAGCCACCTGGTCGCGTCGGGCGCGGTCGGCACCTGACGTCGCCGACAGGGCGCTCGGTCGCGCGGCACCGAGGGCTGACGCTGGCGAGCGCGTCAGGCGAGTCGAGCGAGGAAGCCGAGGACCTCGGCGAGGAACTCGTCCCGATGGGCGAGCTCGTCGTGGATCAGGTGACCCGCGCCCTGCACCACCCGAGCCTTGGCCTGCGGGGAGGTGGCGGTGAGCCGCTCGACGTCGGCAGGCCGGGCGGCGGCGTCGGGTGACGCGGGATCGGCGGTGATCACCAGCGTGGGCACGGTGATGGGCCGCGTCGGATCGAACGCAGGACGGATCGATCCGTCGATGACCGGGTCGAGCACCGATGCGTCGAGCTCGAGCAGCCCCTCGGCCATCGCGAGCAGCGCGTCGGGGTGCAGCAGCTCGCCGAACGTCGGCCCGGTGGCGCTCGGCGTCCCCGCGAGGACGTCGGCGAGCACCGGCGCAGGGATCCCGCCGGCCTGGAGCCGAGGGATGGATTCACGCATCAGCCGGAAGCCGTCCATCAGCGGGTTGCCCTCGAGCTCGCCGCTGGCGCCGAGCGGGGGATCTTCCAGCAACGCGCCGCGCAGGAGGTCGGGGTGCTGCTGGGCGAGCGCGGCGGCGGTCACACCGCCGAGCGAGTGGCCGATGACGACGCAGGGGACCGCCGCGGCCTGACGACACGTCGCGACCGCGTCGTCCAGGTAGCCGGGGAGGTGGTAGTCGCCCGGGGCGCGCCCCGAGCGGCCGTGGCCGCGGAAGTCGAGGCGGATCACCCGGTGCCGGTCGACCAGGTGCGGCACCAGCCAGTCCCACGCGCGCACGCTGCCGGTGATGCCGTGCAGCAGCAGCACCGGAGGGGAGGCAGCATCGCCGTCGACGACGACGTTCAGTGCCAGGTCACCGTTGTGGATCTCCATGGGGGCCGACCCTACGCCGCGGGTCGTGCCGGACCGAGGCCGGCGACCGTTCCCGAGCCGCTCGCGTGCGGCGATGTTCAGCGGTCGTCGGCACGGCTCCGCGCCAGCCCGGGCACCCACGCGTGGACCAGTGGGAGCGGGGTGCGCTCGGGTTCGGGCAGCGGTGTGTCGCCGAAGATCTCGGCGAGCAGACCGTGCACCACCGGATGGAGGCGGTCCTCGGCGAAACGGTTCCAGTCCGCCTCGGACTCCCACACGTCGATGTAGCGCAGGCCGCCCTCGGGACGCTCGATCGCGAGGTGGGCGATCATCCCCGGCGGCGGTTGGCTGCCGAGCCCGTCGGTGATGCGCTCGTAGAACGCGGCGTCGATCGGAACGTCCTGTGTGAACGCGTAGGTCATGATCTCTCCCCCATTTGCTCCGAATGAGCCTCGGATGAAAGCATCGCCGCTGTGGAGGATCATGTCAACCGGCGCTACAACGTTGCTTCCCGCCAGGAGAGCTCGGCGGCGACCCGCCAGCGGATCGTCGAGGCGGCACGAGCGCTGATGCTCGAACGCGGGTACCGGGCCACGACGGTCGCGGCCGTCGCCAGGGCGGCCGGCGTCAGCGTGGACACGGTGTACGAGCTCGTCGGGCGCAAGCCGCTCCTGCTGCGCGAACTGATCGAGCAGGCGCTCTCGGGCACGGATCACGAGGTGGTCGCCGAGGATCGGGCTCATGTCCGGGCGATGCGCGCCGAACCCGACCCGGCCGTGAAGTTGGCGATCTACGCGCGCGCGATCCGCGACACCCACGAGCGGATGGCGCCGCTGTTCCTCGCGCTGCGGGACGCGGCCGCGACCGAACCGGAGGCGCAACAGGTCTGGCAGGAGATCAGCGATCGTCGGGCCGCGAACATGCGCAAGCTCGTTCGCGACCTCCGAGCTGCCGGAGGGCTGCGCAGGTCGATCACGATCGGCCAGGCCGCGGACACGGTGTGGGCGATGAACAGCGCCGAGCTGTACGTGCTGTTGACCGCCGGTCGGGGCTGGTCGCCGTCCACGTTCGAGCGGTGGCTGCGCGACAGCCTGTGTCGGCTCCTCCTGCCGGATCCGCCGGCGATCTGACGTCGTCCGCGATGGGGGCGAACGTGCCGGTCGGTCGCTGCGGTGAGCAGCCGCATCCGCGCGGCGACTGCACGTGCACGGCGTCGCGTTCGACGCGCAGTTCACCGCAGCGACGGCGACGGACCGCTTGCCGAGGGCGCGATCGAGCTCGGCGTCACGCCCGTCCGCCAGCACGAGGTCGTCCCACGCGAGATCATTCGACTTGGACGCCTTCAGGACCAGCTCTCGGGTGGTGTCGGTGCGCAGTTCGGCGAGCTCGTCGCGGCCGGCGACGACGCTGCCGCGATCGATGCGATCGGTGGGCCGGCTGTGCAACGCGCTCGCTGCCATGGGACTCTCCTCCGCTCGTCACGGTCCATCTCGGACCGTGAACCGGTGCCTCGAAGCGTCCTGTTCGTCCCTCCGATCCAGCGCCAACGGGGCTCCAACGCCCGATCCAACACCGCGGCCGGTTCATGGGATCCAGCCCAGGATGCGGTCCTTCACCTCGCCGAGTGGATCGAGCGCGACGGTCCGGAAGGCGAGGTCGAGCGCGGCGAAGTGGTCGCCGCGGGCGATGAGGTCACGGGCCAGGGCCACGGCGATCCGCAGCTGCAGCTGCGCGATCCGCCCGCGCTCGACGATGACCCAGTCGTCGTACCAGTCGGCGAGGGTCTCGTCGAACAGGCGGGCGTAGTCCGCCGGGCCGGATGACTCGAGGTCGGCGAGCACGTCGTCTGCGGTGACTGCGGACAGCTGGGCGACGTCGAGGACCGTTGACGGGCAGAGCCCGAGCATCGGCCCGTTGACCTGCACCACGCACGAGCCGTCGCCGAGTCGCGCCCGCCAGAGGGCGGAGCGCAGGTTCGCGGTCGCACGTTGATCGTTCTTGTCCGGCCACAGGTTCCCGGCGACGCGCAACCTCGTCATCGGTCGGTGGCACAACGCGAGGAACGCGACGAGCCGTTGGGCGCTCTCCGGGAGCGCGACGGGCTCACCGTTCGCGAGCAGCTCGAAGCCGCCGAGGAGTCGCAGCTCGAAGGGCCGGCCGGTGCGCACGGGTGGTGCAGGTCGGTCGTCCGGCCGACCGCCGATCCGGCGCGACCAGCTGCCCGTCGGGATCGTGGAGAGCGCGCTCGCGTTCACGGCCTGCCGCCCGCCGCCGACGATGCTGATCGGCAGGCGTCGTCGCGCCGACCTGCTCGCGTTCGTGGGTCCATTCGATCTCTCCTCCCGGCCTCTCGACGAGGCGACCTCTTGGAGAGACGCGCAGGGCCGACCCGAGATACACGTTCCTCGGGCGATGGAGGCCGAGCGCGTCCGCTCGGCCACCGTCAGCCCGCGCCTCGGCGCCCCTCGACCCAGCGAGGACGTCAGCCTGCGACCGGAGCCGATCCGGTCGCAGGCATGACGTCCTCGGGTCCACGAGCGCGTGGTTCCGCCGGGTTCACCGTCGACGCGTGGTCAGGGGTAGTGATCCCTACGGTCAGGCGGTGCTCAGCCGCGACCGCCGCGCAGCAGCTGACCGGGCGTGGCGCCCGTGCATTCGCCTGCTTCGAAGGTGACTTCACCGTTGACGATGATCTGCTGGTAGCCCTTGGCGCGCTGCACCCGCCGCCACTCACCACCGGGCAGGTCGAACTCGACGTCGCCGATCCACTGCGGCTCGATGTCGAGCTCCTCCAGGTCGTACACCAGCACGTCGGCAGCCGCGCCCTCGCGCAGCGTGCCCCGGTCGTGGAACCCGGCCGCCCTGGCGGCCAGGTTCGACAAGCGGTAGTGGGCCTGCTCGAGCGTGACGACGCCTTCGTCGCGTACGAGCCAGGTCAGGAAGTCGGTGCTGTAGGCACCGCCGGTGAAGAACTTGGTGTGGGCACCGCCGTCGGACACGCCGGGGATCGAGTACGGCGAGCTCATCATCTCGGCCATGAACTCGGCGTTCGAGCCACGATCGGGACCGAGGAACTCGACGTTGAGATCACCGGCGAGCGACAGGTCGATCATCGCCTCGATCGGGTGCTTGCCCTCCGCCTCGGCGATCTCGCCGACGCTGCGCCCGACGTACTGCTGCAGGTTCTGCTGGCGGTTCACGCCCTGGATGACGAGTTGAGCGGGGTCGCCGCCGACACCGGCCTGGATGACGCGCAGGCGACGGTCGGCCTCCGCGGCTTCGTCGACGAGCGCCCGGCGCAGCTCCGGGTCCTGCATCTTCTCGATCTTCTCCTGCTTGGTCCCCGTGGTGACCGCCCGCCATGCGGGCGACGCGTCGTACAGGTTCCAGTGCTCGAGGGTGAACGCGAAACCGGCGCGGCCCGTGCCGCACTGGGCGTAGACCGGCAGGCCCTTCTTCTGGCACTCCTCGACCCAGCGCAGCGGACGGCGGTGCACCT
>JAODBQ010000009.1 GCA_025464045.1 Ilumatobacteraceae bacterium | reverse complement strand
TGGACCACGCCCGCCGGGTGCTCGAGGTCGTCGCGGAACGGCAGTCGCATCCGGCAGTAGTCGGTGCGGATCTCCTCGATCTGCATCCCGACCAACGACGGGAAGTACGGACGGTCCCACTTGCCGTAGTTGGACCAGCGTTCGACGAGCTCGGCCGGAGCCGGTGCGAAGTCGTCGGCGCGCCGGCGCTCGCCGTTCGCGATGACGCGGTCGCTCAACCCGTGCTCGCCCAACCCGTGCTCGCCCAACCCGTGCTCGCTCAACCCGTGACGTGCCCGAGGAGCAGGGTGGCGACCTCGCCGGCGAGCTCCTGGATCACGATGTGACCTGCCGGGAGCACCTCGAGGCGCGAGCCGGCGATGCGGTTCGCGAGGTCCTGGCTGTGGACGACGTCGACCCAACGGTCGTGCTCGGCACCGATGATCAGCGTCGGTGAGGCGATGGCCTCGAGCAGGGCTGTGATGTCGACCACCGAGTCGAGGTCGAGCTGCGCCGCCGAGCCGGGCGCGAGCGTGGTCGCGCCCAGGGCGACGACGTCCTCGAGCATCGGCTCGAGCCCGGCGATCGCGCCGGCGGTGAAACCGTCCGCCACGGCGTAGCGCATGAACAGTGCCGGGTCGGTGGCGATCAAGCGCTTCCACAGGTCGAACGTGAACCGCATCCGAGCGTCGGTGGTGGCCCAACCGCACAGGGCCGCGGAGCTGGCCACGTGCGCCGTGTCACGCGCGGCGACGGCGAGCGCGATCACGGCACCGAGCGAGTAGCCGGCGACGTGGTAGCGCTGGTGCCCGAGGTGCGCCATCACGGCAGCGGCCTGATCGGCGATGCCCTCGACCGTCAGCGGCGCCGTCGGCAGCGACGACTCCCCGGAACCGGGCAGCTCGACGGTGACGTAGCGCAGGCCGGCTCCGGCCGGCATCGCCGCCTTGACCATGTCCCAGCCGGTGCGATCCATCGTTGTGCCGGGCAGCAGCAGCACCGGCGGCGTCGAGGCCCCGGCGTCACCGTCCTCGGCGTACCCGACGACATCGGTCCCTACGGTGAGCGTGGCCATGGCGGGCGAACGTAGCGGGCGACGCCGCTACGAGGCCGAATCGGGCACGAGCGCGTCGCGGAAGAAGCTGATGATGTGGACGCGTCGGCGGACGAGCATCGTCGGCGACAGCGCCGGCTGGTCGAGCAGGCCGTCCAGGAACGGGGCGTCGGAGAAGTAGCTCAGCAGCGCGCCGTACCCGGTGAGGAGCAGCTGCTCGACGTCGTGCGGGCGGAACACCCCGGCGGCCATCTCCCGGCTGAAGTACGCGACCGCACGGTCGAACATCGGGCGCAAGCTCGCGGCGAGGTCGACGCCGAGGTGCGCGCCGCCGTCGAGCGCCTCACGCCGCAGCAGCCGGACCACGTCGGGGTTCTCGGCGAAGAAGTCGAAGCTCGCGCCGATGACCAGCTCGACCTTCGACCAGCCGACCCCGGCCGCACCGACGCTGTCCTCGAGGCGCTCGACCCAGTCGCTGAGCAGGTGCTCGAAGACCTCGCCGTACAGGGCCTCCTTCGAGGCGAAGTGGTGGAGCAGGCTCGGGCGGCGGATCCCCACGCCGGCGGCGATGTCGTTGAGCGAGGTGCCGTCGTAGCCGGCCTCGCCGAAGCAGTGCAGCGCCTCGCCGAGGATGAGGTCGCGGGTCGAGACATGTTCCGCCCCGTGATCGACCATCGCTGCGGACTCTACCCGGTGATGGGGCCCTACCTACTGGTAGGTAGGCAGTGATATCCTGCCGGCCGTGCTGCACACCCTGCTCCCTGCTGTGGTCGCCGGCGTCGTCCTCATGCTGGCGGCCAACGGCTGCACCACCGTCTACCTCCACCGCACCCTCGCCCACCGTGCGGTGAGCGTCCGCGGGCCCGTGCACGTCGCGTTCCGGACCTTCGTGTGGATCAGCACCGGCATCCGGCCCCGGCAGTGGGTTGCCGTGCATCGCAAGCACCACGCGTTCACCGATGTGCCCGGTGATCCGCACTCACCCGTGCTGCTCGGTTGGATGACGGTGCAACGCCGGAACGTGACGCTCTACCGGCGCGAGGCGAAGAACGCCGAGACCGTCGGCCGCTACGCCAGGGACATCCCCCAGACCCGCGCCGACCGCTGGTTCTTCGACCACGCGATGCTCGGGCTGGCGATCGGCCTGACCTTCCTCGTCGTCGTGCTCGGCCCGGTCGTCGGCCTCCTCGCCGCGTTCGTCTACCTCAACCTGTTCCTCGGCACGAACGCCGCGGTCAACGCGATCGGCCACCACTTCGGCCGCAAGCCGTACCCGAACGGTGCCGGGAACCTGCAGTGGCTGGCGTTCCTCACCGCCGGTGAGGGCCTCCACAACAACCACCACGCGGCACCGACGTCGGCGAAGCTGTCGCATCGCTGGTTCGAGGTCGATCCCGGCTGGTGGGTCATCCGGATCCTGACGGTGCTGCACCTCGCCAAGGTGCGGCTGTCCGAGCTGCGCCTCACCCAGGCCGCCTCGGGTGCTGCGTCGAAGGCGGCGCACGTCGCGAGCAACGCCGCGCACGCCGCCGGCGCGGCAGCCAGCAACGCCGCCATCGCCGTCGGCACCGCGGCGAGCACCGCCGCGAGCGCGGTCGCCGAAGCGACCAAGTCCTCCCCCACCCCCGGCCTCAACACCTGACCCACGGCGTGCCGGCGGCGGACATCGCCGCGGGACCGTGTGGCGCGTCGGCTAGGGGCCGATTCCGGGTCGGCGGTAGTGTCGGCGCGGGGAGCAAGCCCCGAAGCAGATCAGGGTCAGCGAAGGGAACAACATGCCCGACACCATCACCATCATCGATGATCGAACCGGCAAACAGGTCACGGTGCCGATCACCGACGGCGTGTTCCCGGCCACGGCGGTCCGTGAACTCGACCCGTCGCTCTACATCTACGACCCGGCCTTCATGCAGACCGCCGCGTGCAAGAGCGCCGTCACCTACCTCGACGGCGAGGCCGGCATCCTGCGCTACCGCGGGTACCCGATCGAGCAGCTCGCCGAGTCGAGCACGTACCTCGAGGTCGCCTACCTGCTGCTGAACGGCGAGCTGCCGAACGCCGCCCAGCTGCAGACGTGGAGGGACGAGGTCACCAGCCACACGTTCATCCACGAGAACATGCGCAAGCGGTTCGTCGACGGGTTCCACTACGACGCCCACCCGATGGGCATGCTCGTCAGCGCGATCGCCGCCCTCGGCACGTTCTACAACGACGCCAAGGAGATCCACGACAAGTCCAGCCGGGACAAGCAGATCCTCAGGCTGATCGCCAAGATGCCGACGCTCGCGGCCATGTCGTTCCGGTTCTCGGTCGGCCTGCCGTTCGTCTACCCCAACAACGACCTGTCCTTCCCGGCCAACTTCCTGAACATGATGTGGAAGGTCGGCGACTCCGCGATCGATCCGCGGCTCGAGCGGGCGATGGACGTCCTGTTCATCCTCCACGCCGACCACGAGCAGAACTGCGGCACCACGGCCTTGCGCGTCGTCGGTTCGGCCGAATCCGACCCGTACACCTGCGCCGCCGCGGCGGCCTCCGCGCTCTACGGCCCGCTCCACGGCGGCGCCAATGAAGCCGTCGTACGGATGCTCACCGAGATCGGCAGCATCGAGAACGTGCCCGCCTTCATCGAAGAGGTGAAGGGTGGCAAGGGCGGCCGGCTGATGGGCTTCTGCCACCGCGTCTACAAGAACTTCGACCCGCGGGCCACGATCATCAAGAAGACGGCGTACGACGTGTTCGAGGTCACCGGGAAGAACCCGCTCCTCGACATCGCGCTGAAGCTGGAGGAGGTCGCGCTCGCCGACGACTACTTCATCAGCCGCAAGCTGTACCCGAACGTCGACTTCTACTCGGGCCTGATCTATCAGGCACTCGGGTTCCCGGTGGCGATGTTCACGGTGCTGTTCGCGATCCCCCGCACCGTCGGTTGGCTGGCCCACTGGCAGGAGCTGCTGCTCGACAAGGAGCAGAAGATCAGCCGTCCGCGGCAGTGGTACACGGGCGTCGGCGTCCGCGACTACGCACCCATCGCGCAGCGCTGAACCCGTCAGGTCCGGCGGACCGATCCGCCGGACCTGCCAATCCTTTTCGGGTGCAGCAACGTAACGTTCCTGGTGATGCCAGAGACGGTTGGACATGCTCGACCTCGAGGTTGACGAGACCAAGCGTCCTGTCGTCGCGGTGTCCGGTCCGTCGCGTGGGTTCGGCATCGTCGCCGGACTCGTTGCCGGCGCGATCGCCGTCACCGGCGGGATGCTCCTGGCGGGGATCCTCTCGGTCAGCTCGCCGATCGACGCTGTCGGCAGCACGTTCATCGATCACGTGCCCGCCTGGCT
>JAODBQ010000641.1 GCA_025464045.1 Ilumatobacteraceae bacterium | reverse complement strand
TCGTCGCAGGTGGTCGAGCAGATCGTGCGGCCGACCGGCCTGGTCGACCCCGAGATCCACGTGAAGCCCACCAAGGGCCAGATCGACGACCTGGTGCACGAGATCCGCCTGCGGGCCGACGCCGATCAGCGCGTGCTCGTCACCACCCTCACCAAGAAGATGGCCGAGGACCTCACCGAGTACCTCCTCGAGCAGGGCCTGCGGGTGCGCTACCTGCACAGCAACATCGACACCATCCAGCGCATCGAGATCCTCCGTGGTCTGCGACTGGGGGAGTTCGACGTGCTGGTCGGGATCAACCTCCTGCGCGAGGGTCTCGACCTGCCCGAGGTCTCGCTGGTGTGCATCCTCGACGCCGACAAGGAGGGCTTCCTGCGCAGCGAGACCTCGCTGATCCAGACGATGGGTCGTGCTGCGCGCAACGTCGACGGCCAGGTCGTGATGTACGCCGACAAGATCACCGCGTCGATGCAACGGGCCATCGAGACGACGCAGCGGCGCCGGCAGACGCAGCTCGAGTACAACGCGGCCAATGGGATCAACCCGCAGACCATCCGCAAGGCCGTCGGCGACATCCTCAGCCTGCTCCGCCCCGACGACACCTCACCCGTGCCCGGCAAGGACCGTCGCCGTCAGCGCGAGCGGGACAAGGTCCAGCGCGAGCTGAAGTCGCTACCGCAGCAGGAGCTCGGGCGGCTGATCCAGACGCTCGAGGAGGAGATGCACGAGGCGGCGGCGGAGCTCAAGTTCGAGTATGCCGCGCGCCTGCGCGACGAGGTCAACGAGCTGCGCCGAGAGCTGCGCGACGCGGGCTGAGCGCCTCAGTCGGTGGGGTGGTGGAGGTAGCGCACCGCGAATGCGGCACCGCCGACGAGGACCAGCACCACCAACGTCACGTTGGCGAGCGGCGGCGTGGCCCGCCACAGGGACACGAGCGCGACGAACGCGCCGGCGGCGAGGCCGATGGTGATGGTCGAGAGCGTGATCCGCACCTCTGGCAGGGCGGGTGCTTCGGGGTCGACGGCCAATCGCCTGCCCAGCGCGGCGAGCTCGGCGCCGACGAACACGCTCGCGCCGACACCCCACGTGTCGACGTGCCCGTGCGAGACCGTGGCCAACGCCATCAGGCCGCCGACCACGATCGCCAGCGTGACCGAACCCTCGTCGCTGCTGACCACGGAGCGTGCGATGAGGATCGCGGCGAGCGCGCCCAACGCGGCGATGCCGCCACCGACGAGCGCCGGCACCGCCGCGGTCGCTGCCGCCGACAGGATCGCGACGAGGATGATCCGCAGGTCGAGGTCGATCATCTCGACACCCGCACGGTGCGGTGGAGCCGGTTCAGTGCGCCGAGCACCCCGGTGAGGTCGGCGTCTCCTGTCCACCTGGCCAGCGGGACCCCTGCGCTGACGAGGTCTTCGCGCCACTCGTCGATGCCGAGCTGGAAGATGCGCCGGGCCAGCGCCTCGGCCTGGTTGGTGGTGGGGGGCAGCAGATCGACGAGCTCGACGACGACCGCCATCACCGGCCGCCCGGCGCGGTGCAGGGCCAGCAGGTCGATCGCGAACCGCTGATCGAGCAGCGGGGTGAAGGCGATCAGCAGCGCTCCGGCCGGTAGTCGGTTCAGCCGGTGACGGCTGACGGCGCTCTCGCCGGCCGTCACCATCCCGCCGACCGTGAGCAGCGTCTGCAGCAGTTCGTAGCGGGCCCGGTCGCCGCTGCGCGGGCGCAGCTGGGTGACCACCCGGCCCTGGGTGGCCAGGCCGACCCGGTCCTGCACGTTGAGGTGGAGCTGGGCGATCGACCAGGCGGCTCGTGCGGCGCGGGCCAGCGCCGCCTGACTCGTCGCGCTCGCGGTGCCGACCCCGTCGACGAACGTGTCGAGCAGGAGCACGAGCTCACCACTGCGATCGGGGTGGCGGCGGTTGGTCTGCAGCTGCTCGAAGCGCGCCGACGCCCGCCAGTTGACGTCGCGCAACCGGTCGCCGGCGACGTACGGCCGGAGCTCGGCGAAGTCGAAGCCCTCGCCGACCAGTCGGGAGATGTGCACGCCGGCGGCCGACTGCGACGCAGGGGGCGGCAGCAGCTGGCGGACGTGCTCGGGAGTCGGCAGCACGTTGAACGACGGCGAGTTGTCGTTGCTCGACTCCCAGACGGTGAGGCCGTACGGGCGGCGGAACGAGACGTTGACCGCGCCGAGGCGGTGGCGTCCCCAGCTCTCCGCCCGGACGGTGAAGTGGGCGACGACCTTGCTGCCGCCGGGCGGCAGCGTCCACACCAACGCCGGCCCGGGATCCACCGCCGTCCAGCCCGGGCGGTTGTCGACCGACATCGTCGCGACCAGGCCCGCCGGCCGGATCAGCTCGATCGTGCCGCGAACCTCGTCGCCTTCGAACGACGAGACCGTCTCGAAGTGGATCTTGCCGGATACCTCGATGGGGCGGACCTGACGCAACCCGAGGGCGACCACCACGGCGAACGGTGCCGCGAGGGCGAGGTCCGACGGCTCGCCGCGCAGCAGGGCGAGGATCGCGAAGCCGATCGCGAGTCCTGCGTAGCCGACGGCGCGCCGGTCGCGGCGTGGTGCGATCAGTGCCACGACGGCGCCGGCACCGACTGGATCGCCTGATCGACGACGCTGGTCGGGTCCGTGCGCCGCGCCCAGGCCTCCGGAGTGAGCACGACGCGGTGTGCGAGCGCCGGCAGCGCGACCTCCTTGACGTCGTCGGGGGTGACGAAGTCGCGCCCGGCGATGACGGCTCTCGCCCGGGCCAGCTTGACGACCGCGAGTGAGCCGCGGGGGCTGGCGCCGACGGCGAGCTCCCGGGCGGCGCGGGTGGCACGGATGAGGTCGACGACGTAGCCGGTGATCGCATCGTCCACCTGCACCCGCTCGATCGACTGCTGCACGGCGTAGAACTCGCCGGGCGCGAGCACCGCGTCGAGCGCGACCTCGTCGGTGCCGCGGCCGAGCCGGCGACGGACGATCTCGACCTCGTCGAGCCGCTCCGGCAGGCCGATGGTCGTGCGCAGGATGAACCGGTCGAGCTGGGCCTCCGGCAGCGGGTAGGTCCCCTCGGACTCGATCGGGTTCTGCGTGGCGATCACGAGGAACGGCGTCGGCAGCTGGTGGGAGATGCCGTCCGCCGTCGTCTGGCGTTCTTGCATCGCCTCGAGCAGCGCGGCCTGGGTCTTCGCCGGGGCACGGTTGATCTCGTCGGCGAGGACGAGCGAGGCGAAGATCGGGCCTGGGCGGAAGCGCGCCTCGCGCGTCTCGAGGTCGAGCACGGTCGCGCCGGTGATGTCGGCGGGGAGCACGTCCGGGGTGAACTGCACCCGCGAGAAGCTGAGCCCGGCGGCAACGGCGAGGGACCGCGCGGTGAGCGTCTTGGCCACGCCGGGGACGTCGTCGAGCAGGACGTGCCCGTCGGCGAGCAACCCGGCGACGATCAGTTCGAGCGCGGCGCGCTTGCCGATCACGGCCTTGCTGACCTCGTCGATCACCGCCCGCACCATCGTCGCCGAGTCGGTCGGGCTGAGCTTCGCGATGTGGCCGTCGGGCGCGCTCCTCGGGTTGCTGGTGGGGGACAGTGCGTCGGTGGGGTTCACAGGTGCTCGACCTCGTCGATGAGCGCCGGGAGCCCGGCGGCGGGGATGCGTGGGTAGTCGTGATCGGTGTGGGCGGACAGCAGCAGCGCCCACGCCGCGGAGGACACCTTGGCCTCGATCGCGCCGCGGTGCTCGGGGATCGTCGTCGACAGGCCGTGGCGGTACCACAGGCGGTGCTGGAACGCGGTGCGCAGCGCACGCATCGCGGCCGTCGGCACGGGATCGCGGCGACGGACGGAGCCGAGCTCGTCGGTGAGCTGGGCCAGCTCGCGCGGCAGGTCGCCGGGGTCGCGCGGATCCGGGCGCCGACCCGCCGCTTCCGCGGGGGC
>JAODBQ010000558.1 GCA_025464045.1 Ilumatobacteraceae bacterium | reverse complement strand
GGCGAAGTTGTCGGCGCCGGCGTGGAGGATGACGACCTTGCCGTCGAGCTCGCGCGGCTCGATCGCGGCGATCTGGAACCGGGTCTCGACGACCCCGCCGGCATCGACGTAGACGACCGGCATGTCGCCGGCGTGGTGGGCGTGCGTCTCGCTCGTCGGGTTGTAGTGGCCGTCGGCCGACGCGAACCAGGTCGACGACGCGGCGCCCGGGTCGGCGATGCATCCGGCACCGTTCGCGTCGACATCGTTGGCGTGGATGTGGAAGCCATGGAAGGCGTCGAGTCCCGGCGCTCCCGCGAGTCGGACCCGCACCTCGGTATGACCGCGGGTGGTGATGAACTGGACGGTGCCGATCCCGGCGCCGTCGGCGAGCGTCAGCTCGGCGCGCGCCGTACGCGCGCGAGCGTCGGCATTGGTGGCGGTCACGAGCCCGGCGACGAGGGCCGTGGCGGACGCGATGGCGAGCAGGGTCTTCTTCATGCTGAGCCTCCTGTGGAGTCGTTGCCTGACAGACGTGCGACGACGGAACGCGGGTGACGCTGATCGGCCTGCACTCGTGTGACCGAGGATTCGCGGCACCCGTGTCACCCGCGACGTCGCCGTGTACGTCTGTCCCGCATGGGGCACGACTCGGGGCGGACGGCGAGCGGACCGGCGACGGGCACGCCCAGGAACGCCGCCCGCCCGTCGGTCGATCGTCCGCGGCCGGCGTCGTCGTCGTCGGGCCACCGCGACCCTGCCAGGCTGGTGTGGATGCGCGTTCGCGAACGGTTCCGCGCTCGCCCGGTCGGGGCCGGCTGATCTCGTGCTCCTGGCGCTCGTCCCTGCCCTCGTGCCGATCCCGTCGGCGCCCTCCGCGCTGCTGTCCGCGATCGCCGGGGCGCGACTCCACGGTGAGGAGATCACGGCCGAGGCCGAGGAGCTCGTCGTGCGGCTGTTCACGACCGAGGGCCGCTCGCTCGTGCGATTGGCGCGGCTGTTCGTCGACGACCGGGACGCAGCCGAGGACGTCGTCCAGGAGGCGTTCCTGCGCCTCGCCCGCCACGCCGGCAAGATCGACGCGATCGAGCGGGCGCCGGCCTACCTGCGCTCGATCGTCCTCAACCTCGCCCGCGACCACAACCGCCGTGGCCTCGTCTCGCTGCGCCACCACGCGACCAGCGGCCGCGAGGTGGACGTCGTCGACCACACCGCCGATCGCCTCGTGCGCACGGAGGAGCACCAGCGCGTGCTCGACGCGGTGCGGCGGCTCCCCGACCGCCAACGCGATTGCATCACGATCCGGTACTTCGAAGAGCAGTCGAACGAGCGGATCGCGTCGACGCTCGGGCTGTCGATCAACTCGGTGAAGACCCACCTGCAACGGGCCATGTCGTCACTCGGCAAGGCGCTGACCGAGCCGTGAGCGACACCGACGCCGCCGCCGAGGCGCTGAGCGAGACCGGTCTCGAACGTCGACTCCTCGCCGCGTTCGCGGATGTCCGCGAGACGGTCGAGGAGAACCCGGACCTGTTCGCCCGTGTCACGCGCTCGCTCGGCGACGCCCGCGCTCGACGGCGGTTCAGGTTGCGGCTCGCGGTGGGGATCGCGGCCTTCGTTGCCGCCAACGCGGCGCTGATGCTCGCTGTCTCGGATCTCGACAATGGGAGGTTGGACATGCCGTGGTGGATCATCGAGCTCGTCACGGACGTCGTGCTGGTCGCACTCGCGGTCGGTCTCGGGCCGTTCATCAAACGCTTCGGCCGCTCGTACGCGGCCGACGTGTTCCGTGCCGACCCGCGCACCGGCAAGAGCTACCTGGTGCTCACGGACGTCGCGTACTACCTCATCTTCACGTCGTTCGTGCTGTTCACCGTGACGTTCGAGGAGCAGCGCGACTGGCGTCGATCGACTGGCGCGCAGCTCAAGGACGAGCTCGCCCGAGTCGGCGGGATCCTGTTGATCATGGGCATCCTCCACGCCGCGAACGTCGTCGCCCTGCCCGTGATCGGGCGTCTGCTGGCCAGCAACAAGCAGTTCGCGGAGTCACGTCCGTCGACGGCAACGACGGCCGCGGCGCCGGCGACGACCACCGGCGTGCCACCACTCGGCCCCGGCACCTGGATCCTGCACGTCGAACAGGCGCCGGCGGCGGCGCCTCCCGCGCCACCGACCTGAACCGTCAGCCGGTGACGAAGCCGACCATGAAATGCACGAGCAGCAATCCGAGAACGACGAACCCGACGACCTTGACCCAGCGGTTGAGCCGGCGCCCACCGAGCGGCGGGGCGAACGTCCACCGCGCTGCCGCGACGATCACCGCGTACACGACGAGCAGCCCGACGAAGCCGGCGAGGCTCTGCAGCGACCAGCCGAACGTGCCGAGGAGGTCGTGGGCGACGAACAGCACCGGTCCAGCGGCGACGACGAGGCAGATCGAGCGGGTGAGTCGGCGCCACTCCACGTGGGTCACGGCGAGGCCGCCGGCGACGACCGTCGGGAGCATCACTGCGCCGGCCCCGATGAACAACGGCAGCAGCCCGACCGTGCCGATCAACCGGGCGACGGTCAACGTCCATCGGCGCCTGCACCGTCGGCGAGCCACCGCGGCGACCGATTGAGCCAGGCCGAAGATCGTGAACCCGACGATGATGAACAGGGTGCCCTCCCAGGTGAACGCCGGATCCTCGGCGACGAGGCGCATCCACGCGCGGGCCGCCACGCCGAGGGCGAACCCGCCGAGCAGCCCGAGGGCCAGCGTCGAGATCATCCGGCGGGGGACGACCGGGATCGTCGCGGTCAGGGGTCGTGCGAGATCGGTCATCGCGTCGCTCCGCTCCTTCGTCCGAGGTGGTTCGCCTCCTACAGACGTCCCCGACGTCGTGGCGGGTGACGCGCCACCGCGGCGACGACGGCGCGCGGCGGGTGCGGTGGTGAGAGGTGCCGCGGGTGCATCGCGCCTCGCTCACCGCACGGCCGAACGGACGGCCGAACCAACGGCGGAACCGCCCGAATCGACCCGCTCCGGACGGGCGTCACGGGAGGGGACTGGGGAGTTGGGGGGTAGGTCGGGTAGAACGGTTGATCGTGTCGAGGGCTGAGCGGTCGCCGCGCGGGTCGCGGGCGCCGCTGCCCGCTGGTTTTTGGACGCTGTGGACCACCGTCGCGCTCGATCTGATCGGATTCGGGATCGTCGTGCCGATCCTCGGGCAGTACGCCGAGCGCTACGGCGCGTCCGGGTTCACGGTCGGCGTGCTGTTCGCCGTGTACTCGCTGGCGCAGCTGGTCGGCGCCCCGCTCCTCGGACGACTGTCCGACCACATCGGTCGCAAGCCGGTGATCGTGATCGCCTTGCTCGGCACCGCGGTGGGCAGCTTCGTCACGGGGGCGGCCGGCGTGCTGTGGGTGCTGTTCCTGGGCCGGATCATCGATGGCGCCTCGGGCGGGAGCCTCTCGGTCGCGCAGGCGGCGGTGGCCGACATCGCCCCACCGGACCAGCGGCCGCGGCTGCTCGGACTGCTCGGGGCCGCGTTCGGTGTCGGGTTCGTGCTCGGGCCGGCGATCGGCGGATTGGCCGCGCTCGGCGGCCCGCACGTGCCGTTCTACGTCGCCGGCGTGCTGGCGACCGTCAACGCGATCGCGGCGATGGTGCGCATGCCCGAGACCCGACGCGACAGCGAACGCCACACGGGCGGAGTCAAGGTGCCGCACGCGCCCGTCCTGCGCCGGCTCGCGGTGGTCGGGTTCATCACGGTCTTCGCGTTCACCGCGTTCGAAGCGACGTTCTCGCTGTTCGGCCAGCGACGCTTCGACCTGACGGAGTCGGGCACCTCGGTCCTGTTCCTGCTGATCGGCGTGGTGCTGGTCGTGATGCAGGGCGGCGTCTACCACCGCCTCGCGGCGCGCACCGGCCCGGGGCGGCTGTACCTCTCTGCGGTGCTGCTCATCGCCGTCGGGCTCGGCCTCACGGGCGCCGCGATGCACTGGCCGGTGCTGATCATCGCCTTGATGTTCCTCGCGCTCGGGCAGGGGATGGCCAACCCGGCGATCACGACGCTGGTCACCCAGCACGCCTCGCCGCAGCGTCGGGGTGAGGCGCTCGGCTTCCAGCAGTCGGCCTACGCAGTGGCGCGCATCCTCGGGCCGCCGTCGGCGGGGGCGATGTTCGACCACGTCGGCATCTGGAGCCCCTACGTCGCGGCAGGCGGGCTGTGCGTCGTCGGCGCGGTGCTGGTGGTGTCGTGGCGGATCGAGCGGCCGGCCGCGGCGGACGTGTCCACGGATCGGGCGTCCCAGGCGGTGTGACGGTGACGCGTCGACGCGCCCGTCTCGGGACCCTGGCGTCGTGTGTCTCGAACCCGCGATCGGGGTAGCGGCTGAGCATGACGACGAAGGAACCGATCGACAAGCGTGCCCACGACGACCACGAGCACCCGATCCTCGAGGCGTTCAACGCCGAGGAGGTCGTCGAACAGCCGGGGGAGGTCACCGAGGAGCCCGACGTCGCCAGCGACGCCGACGCTCCAGCACCTTGAGACTGATCACGTCCGCTGGACAGACCCGGTTACCCGTCGGTAAGGTTACCCAGAGGTAACTTGCCGACGGTCGGTGTTCTCGGACTCGCCGGCCGTCAGTGAAGGGACGCTCGCGATGGTCGATTTCGCGCTCAACGAAGACCAGCTCCAGATCCAGAAGTGGGTTCACGACTTCGCCGAGGACGTGGTCCGTCCGGCGGGTCACGAATGGGACGAACGCGAGGAGTTCCCCTACCCGATCGTCCAGCAGGCGGCCGAGATCGGCCTCTACGGCTACGAGTTCCTGCTCAACGGGATGGGCGATCCGACCGGTCTGACGTTGCCGGTGGCCATCGAGGAGCTGTTCTGGGGCGACGCCGGCATCGGCATGGCGATCATGGGTTCCGCACTCGCGGCGGCCGGGATCTCCGGCAACGGCACGCCCGAGCAGGTCCTGGAGTGGGTCCCGGCGTGCTACGGCACGGCCGACAAGGTCGCGCTCGGCGCGTTCTGCGTGAGCGAGCCCGATGCCGGCAGCGACGTGTCCTCGCTGCGCACCCGCGCCGTGAACGACCAGGCCACCGACGAGTGGGTGCTCAACGGTACGAAGGCGTGGATCACGAACGGCGGGATCGCCGATGTGCACGTGGTCGTCGCGGCCGTCGACCCGGCGTTGAAGGGCCGTGGCCAGGCATCCTTCGTGGTGCCCCCGGGCACGACGGGCCTGAGCCAGGGGCAGAAGTACAAGAAGCACGGGATCCGTGCGTCGCACACCGCCGAGGTCGTGCTCGACGACGTGCGCGTGCCGAGCCGCTGCCTGCTCGGTGGCAAGGACAAGCTCGACGCCAAGCTCGCCCGGGCTCGGGAGCTCGGGCACAGCGGCGAGAAGCAGCCGGCGATGACGACGTTCGAGGCCACCCGCCCGCTCGTCGGCGCGCAGGCGCTGGGGATCGCCCGGGCCGCGTACGAGTTCGCGCTGGACTACGCCAAGGAGCGCAAGGCGTTCGGCAAGGCGATCATCATGAACCAGGCGATCGCCTTCAAGCTTGCGAACATGGCCGTGGAGATCGATGCCTCCCGCCTGCTCATCTGGCGCGCCGCGTGGCTGGCGCGCAACGGCGGCTTCCGCAACGGTGAAGGCTCGATGAGCAAGTACAAGGCGAGCGAGACCGCGGTGCGGGTGACCGAGGACGCGATCCAGATCCTGGGCGGCTACGGCTACACCCGTGACTACCCGGTCGAGCGCTGGCACCGGGATTCGAAGATCCACACGATATTTGAGGGCACCTCGGAGATCCAGCAGCTGGTGATCGCTCGGGCCATATCAGGCCTGCGTATCGAGTAGATCTCTGTTGCTTGCCTCCGCAACGTTCGGACGTCAAAGCTTCCATCCCTAGTGAGCATCCCTAGTGAACTCGGCTACTGTCGCGCCCCATGGCGACCATGCGCGAGAAGCAGCCAGGGGTCTGGGAGGTTCGCGTCTTCACCGGTACCAACGCCCGCGGCCGGCCGACCCAGCTGTCGCGGTCCGTGCGCGGCTCCAAGCGCGACGCCCGCCGGGTCGCCGCCGAGCTC
>JAODBQ010000571.1 GCA_025464045.1 Ilumatobacteraceae bacterium | reverse complement strand
GGTAGCCGACGATCGCCCGCGCGGCCCAGTGGCGCAGGACCGCGTCGGCCATCCGCTCGGCCAGCCGCGCCTCGGTGAGCTCGTAGACGACCTCACGGAAGGACGCTGCCCACGCCGCGAACTCGGGCTCGTGGGCCGCGTGGCGCCACAGCAGCCGGAACCCGTCGGGGTGCCGGCGCGCGACGCCGAGCACCATCACGGCCACGTCGCCGGGCCGAGGAAAGGGCGCGAACTGCCTGCGCAGGTCCTCGACGACCTCGTCGAGGACGGCCGTGTAGAGATCATGCTTGGACTCGAAGATCCGATAGACGATCAGTCGGGTGACGCCTGCGGCCCTGGCCACGTCGTCCATCGACGTCCCGTCGAACCCGGTGCGCACGAACACCGAGCCTGCGGCGCGCAGGATCTGCGAACGTCGCTCGGCGCGCGGCAACCGCTGTGTCCGCGTCGGTCTCGGCGTCGGCCTCGGCGTCGGTGTCGGTCTCGGTGGCGCGCTCCGCATTGACACATGTATACACGCGTGTTTACATCGTGTCGATGACCATCGGCACCACTGACGGCGCGCTGCCGTTCAACCCGTTCGATCCGGCGTTCCGTGCCGACCCGTACCCGTTCTACGCACGGCTGCGCGCGACCGAGCCCGTCCACGTCTCACCGTTCGGGTTCGTCGTGCTGGCGCGCTACGACGACGTGGCCCGCACCCTGCGCGACAACGTGTTCTCCCGCGACGTCGAAGCCAATGCCGCGGAGGCCCCGAACGCCGTCCGCGAGGCGCGTCGAGAGACGCTGCGCCGCCGCCGCGAGGAGGGGACCGCCGCGAAGAGCATCCTCAACCTCGATCCGCCGGACCACACGCGGTTGCGGCGCCTCGTCTCGCTGGCCTTCACCCCGTCGTCCATCGAGCGCCTGCGACCGCGCATCCAGCAGCTCGTCGACGGCATCGTCGACCGGGCCGCCGATCGCGGCTCGATGGAGCTGGTCGACGAGCTCGCGTTCCCGGTGCCGTTCCAGGTCATCTCCGACCTGCTCGGCATGCCCACCGAGCGCGAGGCCGAGATCCGCGAATGGTCGCAGCAGCTCACCGCTGCGCTGGAACCCACCGCCGACGACGAGACGATGGCCAACGCCGACCGCGCTGCACAGTCCCTCGGCGGCTACCTGCAGGAGGTCATCGCCGATCGCCGGCTGCACCCCGGCGACGACCTGCTCTCCCAGCTGCTCGTGGTGGAGGAGGCCGGCGACCGGCTCAGCCCCGCGGAGCTGATGTCGTTCATCGTGCTGCTGTACGTCGCCGGGCACGAGACGACGGTCAACCTGATCGGCAACGGCATGCTCGCCCTGCTCCGCCACCCGGACGAGCTGCGCCGCTGGCGGGACGACCCGGCGCTCGACGCGACCGCGGTCGACGAGCTGCTGCGCTACGACGGGCCGGTGCAGCAGACCGTGCGCGTGCCGCTCCAACCCGTGCGCATCGGCGACATCGACGTCAAGGCCGGCGCAGTGGTGATGACGATCCTCGGCTCGGCCAACCACGACCAGGCGATGTTCGACGATCCGGAGACGTTGCGTCTCGATCGGCCCAACGCCGGGCGCCACCTCGCCTTCTCGGCCGGCATCCACTACTGCCTGGGCGCATCGTTGGCGAAGCTCGAGGCGACGATCGCGATCACCTCGGTCATCCGTCGCTTCCCCGGTCTGGCGTTGGCCGGCGAGCCGCACTGGCGCGACCGCCTGACCATCCGCGGCGTGGACCAGCTCCCCCTCTCCTGGTGATCAGCCGCTGCCGGCGGGCGTCCAGCGCAGCGCGGTGAACTGCGTGGTGCGCCGGACGGTGAAGCCCATCCGCTCGTACACCCGCCGCGCGTCGACGTTCGTGCCGGCGACGTGCAACATCGGGGTCACCCCCTGCTCGAGGAGACGCCGGGCGACGACCCCGGTGACGACCTCCGCGTAGCCACGCCGGCGGGCGTCGGGGTGGGTGCAGACCGCGCTGATCTCGGTGAACTCGGGCGTGCGCATCCGCTGTCCGGCCATCGCCAGCAGTCGATGCGCACCCGCGTCGTCGGCGCCCTCGATGCCGACGTACCCGCCGAGCTCGTGGGTGCGCGGGCGGAACGGACCCGGTTCGGTGAGCGCGACGAGCTCGCGCATCTGCGGCGCCTGGGTTGCGCCGAGGTCGCGCAGGCCGGCGACGTGGCGCGCCGGCGGCAGGTCACCGGTGAGCACCATCTGGTGACCCGTCCCCCGGCCGACCGATGCCCAACCGAGCGGTGGCGTCACCGGTTCGGCGCGGAACAGCACGGCGATGCCGTCGGGTCCGACGAGCTCGCCGAGATCCGCCCAGGCGGCGGGCGAATCGTCGGCGATGGCCGCGAAGACGGAGACGTCCGGCTGGTAGCGCCTGGCCAGACCGCTGCCCTGCGCCACGTCCGCCTGGGTGGTGGTCAACGCGAACCAGGCCATGTTCGCCAGCGGATCCTCGGCCTCGTCCCCCATCGCACCCACCCGTCCTTCGTCGCCGGCGAGCGGTCGTCAGTCGTCGGCGAGCAGCTGGATGAGGCTGCTCGTGTCCCGGCGCCGGCCGCCGCGGTTGACGAGCTGGAGGTAGAACTGGTCGATCAGCGCCGTCACCGGCAGCCGTGCGCCGTTGCGGTCCGCCTCGTCGAGGACGATGCCGAGGTCCTTGCGCATCCACTCCACGGCGAAGCCGAAGTCGAACTCGCCGCGGGCCATCGTCGCTCCGCGGTTCTCCATCTGCCAGCTCTGCGCCGCGCCGTGGCGGATCACGTCGATCACGTGGTCCGGATCGAGCCCGGCGCGCTGGGCGAAGTTGATCCCCTCGGCGAGCCCCTGGACGACACCGGCGATGCAGATCTGGTTGACCATCTTGGTCAGCTGCCCTGCGCCGGCGCGGCCCATCAGCGACGTCGCCTTCGCATACGCGCCCATCACCGGTCTCGCCAGTTCGTAGAACGCTTCGTCGTCGGCGCCGCACATCACCGTCAGCTGCCCGTTCTCCGCGCCGGCCTGGCCGCCCGAGACCGGCGCGTCGACGAACCCGACCCCGAACTCCGTCGCCGCGGCGGCGAGCTCCCGGGCGACTCCTGCCGACGCGGTGGTGTGGTCGACCAGCACGGCGCCGGCGTCGGCACCGGCGAGCACGCCGTCCGAGCCGAATGCGACGTCGCGCACGTCGTTGTCGTCACCGACGCACATCAACACGAGCTCCGCGCCCTCGGCGGCCTCGCGTGGCGTCGGTGCGGCGCGGTTGCCGTAGAGCGCCACCCACGCGAGCGCCTTGGCCGGGGTGCGGTTGTAGACCGTGACGTGATGACCCGCGGCGGCGAGGTGACGGGCCATCGGGGTGCCCATGACCCCGAGACCGATGAACGCGACGGCACTCATGTCGAGCAGTCTTGCCGGTCACGAACGCACGAGCGACCCGTCGCGGCGATCGGCGACGGATCAGTAGCGCTCGATCGCGTCGACAGCTGCCGGCACGTAGCCGCCGCCGAACTTGATCGCGTGCACGACGAGCGGGGCGATCTGGTGCAGCGCGATGCGGTCCTGCCACCCGTCGGCCAACGGCGTGACCTCCTCGTACGCGCGGAAGCAGGCGGGCGAGAAGCCGCCGAACAGGCGCATCATCGCCAGGTCGAACTCGCGGTGGCCGCCGTGGGCCGCGGGGTCGACGAGCCAGCTCTCGCCGGCCACGTCGACGAGCCGGTTGCCGGCCCACAGGTCGCCGTGCAGACGCGACGGGGGCTGGCCATCGTCGAAGCGTTCGAGGTTTCCGGCCAGCCGCTCGAGGCGGTCGATCGCGGCCGTCGGCAGCGCCGCCGAGTCGGCGGCGAGCCTCGCCAGCGGCAGCAACCGGCAGGCGGCGTAGAACGCCGCCCACGTCGGTTGCGGATCGTTCGGCAACGCCCGGCTGCCGGTCGTCCGCCGGTCCTCGCGACCGAAGCTCGGCGCACCGGCGGCGTGCAGCGCGGCCAACGCGGCGCCCAGCGCCGGCTCGGTCGTAGGTCCCTGGCGCCCCTCGTCGATCCATTCCAGCACGAGCATCGGCACCGGCTCGTCCGCCACCGCGAGGACCCCGGGGACGCGCACGGCAGCGGCGTCGCGCAGCCAGGAGAGACCGGTGGACTCGGTCGAGAAGAACCCGGGCGGCGCGGTCGGGTGGGTCTTGGCGAAGACACGCGTGCCGTCGGCGAGCTCGATGCGGAACGCCGCGGCGACATCGCCGCCACGAAC
>JAODBQ010000563.1 GCA_025464045.1 Ilumatobacteraceae bacterium | reverse complement strand
GGACCGAGGAAGCCGGGCCGAGCGACTCGCGCCCGCGTCAGCGACTCGGACCAGAGGGGTGGAGCGACCCGGCGGAGCGACCCGGCGGAGCGGCCCGGTGGAGGTTCCGGGGGGTGAGGGTTCTGGTGGTGATGCGTGGCAGGTCTCCGCAGCGGAACGCGCCCAGCAGCCGAACCCCGCCGCGGATCCGGCCGCCTCGCCGCGAGCGCACGGGGGTCGTTGGGCGTCGGCAGTGCGGGTGAACGGGTGGATCGACGGCTGCTAACGGCGCGCGGTGCGGTGCGCGCCGAAGACTCGATGATCCGCGGCAGAGGAGGCGTCCGCCTGCACGCCGTCGTCGTGGGGTGGCGCCGGACCGGGGAGCACGCCGGCGTCGACGTGGGACGTCGGGAACAGCACGCTGAACCTGGGTGGGCGCAGCTGGGTGAGCAGCAGCCGGCCGCCGTCCGCCTCGGCGAGGCTGCGCGCCAGCGCCAACCCGATGCCGCTCCCCGCGCCGTGGTGGCGCTCGAAGATCTTGCCCATCTCCGGCGCAGCGATGCCCTCGCCCTCGTCGGTGACCTCGAGCGCGGCGCCGCCCGGCGCCGAGCGGGCCACCAACGAGATCACACCGCGGCCATGCGTCGCCGCGTTGTCGATCAGCACGTCGAGGATCTGCGCGAGCGCCGTCGCCGAACCGTGCACCGCGTCGATGTGCGGATCGATGGAGACGTCGAGGGAACGCCCGGCCGCGGCCAGCCGTGGCGACCAACGCCGCTGCGCGTCGGCGACGACGTCGCCCAACGCGTGCGCGGAGGCCGCCGGCAGCTGGTCACGCGTCAGCGCGAGCAGGTGCTCCACCGTCGACTGCAGCCGGTTGACCTCGTCGAGCAGCTCCGATCGCACCTGTGCTTCGGGCACCTCGGCCTCGATGAGCAGGCGCAGACCCGTCAACGGCGTGCGCAGCTGGTGCGACACGTCCGCGGTGAACGCGCGCTCGCGAGCGATCAGCTCTGCCAGCTGGACGCTGCTCGACGCGAGCGTGTCCCCGAGGAGGTCGAGCTCGCCGACACCCGTCGGGTCGTGTCCGAGCACGACCCCGCCGGCGCCGAGGCGTTCGGCCGATGCCGCCAGCTCGGTGATCGGTCGTGCGAGTCGCCGCGCCTGTGCCGCGGCGACCACCCAGGCGATGATCAACGCGATCAGACCGGCGATCGCCATGATCAGCCAGGCTCGGTGGATGCGCGCATCGATGTGCGCATCGCGTTCGGCGACACGAACCGCGCCGGCGACCGCGTCGGTGCCGCGCTCGTTGACCGGCGCGGCGTAGACCAGCAGCTCGCCGCTGTGATCGAACGACGGGTCGCCGGTCAGCGCGGTCATCGTCGCCCGATCGGCCCGTGCAGGACCGGTGCCGGCAACTCGGGCGCCGGTGGCGTCGTAGACGCCGAACATCTCCGAGACGCCTTCGTCGCCGAGGTCCTGCAGCACGCTCGCGTCGAACGGCAGCGTCACCTCGGCCGTCGCCTCCGCCGCTCGGCGCTGCAGATCGACCGTGGCCGAGTTCTCGTAGTAGCGCGAGACCACGACCGCCAGCGGTATCCCGAGGATCAACAGGGTCAGCCCGGTGACGAGGAGGATCGCCCTCGTCAGCCGACGTCTCATGGTGCCTCGACGGCGCCCGCGCGATCACCCTCGACGCGAGATCGGTTCGAGTTGGACGAGCGCACGACCACGATCTCGGCTCAGCTCGGCTCGGGCGCGCGTTGTCGACGATGGCGCCAGTACTCGATGACGATCGGAGCGATCGACGCGGCGACGATGACGACGGCAGCAACCTCGATGTTGGACTTGATGAAGCCGATCTTGCCGAGGAAGTAGCCGAGCGTCGTCACACCGACCGCCCACAGGAACCCGCCGATCACGTTGAAGCTGACGAACGTCCGGTAGTGCATCTTGCCGACGCCGGCGACGACCGGGGCGAACGTGCGCACCACCGGCACGAACCGCGCCAGGACGATCGTCTTCGATCCGTGCCGATCGAAGAACCCCTGTGCCTTCTCGACGTGAGCCGGGTCGAACAACCGACTCCTCGGCCGGCTGAACAGCGATGGACCGACCTTGTTGCCGATCAGGTACCCGACCTGGTCACCGACGACGGCGGCGACGAAGGCCACGGCCGCAACGGCCGGCAACCCCCCAGGGAGCTTGTGACCACCGGCATCGGACGCGAGGAACCCGGCGAAGAACAGCAGCGAGTCACCCGGCAGCACGAAGCCGACGAACAGCCCGCTCTCGGCGAAGACGATCAGGGCGAGGATCGGTAGGCCGCCGCGCCGGATCCAGTCGTTGGCGAAGTTCAGGAGCGCGAGCACCCGCCGCACGGTACGCGCCGCCGTTCACGAGCCGAGCCGACTGCCGCCATGATTTACCCAGGGTTGACGCGACCTCACGGACCGACGACCGAGACCGGGCCGGCCACCACCTACCCTCGCGAGCATCGCCGTCGCTCCGTTCCCGATCCGACGCGCTCCGCGGCGCGCGCCACCCGACGTTGGACGATGGCGCCGGGCGGTCGCCGCGATACCCGTGCTCATGTCGCTGTCCTGCGCGAGCGCCGGTCGGAGCGCACCGCCGTCGGCCCTGGCCGTGTCGACGACGACTTCCGCGTCGACGACGACCTCCGTGTCGACGACGACCTCCGCGTCGACGACGACCTCCGCGTCCGCGTCGACGAACGTCGTCGCGACGCCCGCGTCGACGGCGAGCGCGACCGTCGGCGTCCCGAGCTCGGCACCGTCGCCGGTCGCCACTGAGCCGTCCTCCGCCAAGGCCACGGAGCCGCCGCCGACGGCACCGTGGACCGGTCCGTGCGGGCGGACGACGGGCGCCACCGGCCGTTACGCCCACGTCGTGTGGATCTGGATGGAGAACAAGGACACGGGGGCCGTCCTCGGATCACCGCAGGCGCCGTTCCTGGGCGAGATCGCCGCGGCGTGCGGAACGGCGACGGACTACGTCGACCACGGCATCCACCCGTCGCTGCCCAACTACCTCGTCGCGACGTCGGGCGACCGCCACGGGATCACCGACGACGCCGGACCTGCGACGCATCCGCTCGACGTCGACAACATCTTCCGGCAGGTGCGCGCCACCGGCCAGCGCGCGATGACCTACGCCGAGTCGATGCCGGCGAACTGCTCGCTCACCACGACCGACCTGTACGCAGCGCGCCACAACCCGGCCACGTACTACGTCGGCGGCGACGACCGCCCGGCGTGCGAGCGCGACGACGTGCCGTTCGCCCGGTTCGCGTCGGATCTCGCCGGCGGCGTGCTGCCGGCGTTCGCGATGATCGTGCCGGACATCTGCAACGACATGCACAGCTGCCCGATCGGCACCGGCGACGCATGGCTGCGCCAGGTGGTCGGCTCGATCGTGTCGAGCGCCACCTACCGACAGGGTGCAACGGCGATCTTCGTCGTCTTCGACGAGAGCGAAGGTCGCGGCACGATGCCGTTCGTCGCCATCGCGCCGGCGATCGGCCCGGGTACGCAGGTCACGACGCAGCTCGACCACGTTGCGCTCCTGCACTTCACCGAAGACGCGCTGGGGATCACCGACCACCTCGGCGGCCCATCCGCCTCACCGACGCTCGCCAGCGCCTTCGCGCTCTGAACGAACGCCGTCGCGCGGTGGTGCGTCACGGTGACGATCCTCAGCTCGCCGGCTGCGAGCTGATCGAGGCCGGACGAGGCGTCGTCGTCGGCGGCCGGAGCAGCGACACGGCGTACGCGGCCACCGTTGTGCCGAGGACGACGAACGTGCGGTGGAGGCCGAGCAGGCTCACGAGCGGGGCCGCGACCAGCGAGCCGACGACGATCCCGGCCAGTGCCGCGGGCAGGGCCAAGCCGTAGGCCCGTCCGAGCACCCGCTCGTCGAGCGAGCGCTGCAAGCCGGTCTCGGTCATGACCTCGACGATGATCGCCCCGGCACCCCCGACCACGCTCAGGGCGACGGCAGTGCCGAGCGACGAGGCGATGGCGAGCAACGGCAGCGATCCGCCGACTGCGAGCAACGCTGCCGCGAGGACGCCTTGCGGCCGGCGGACGTCGGCGGCGCGGCTCGCGAGCGTGGTGCCGATCACACCGCCGAGTCCCATCCCGGCGAGCATCCAGCCGTAGCCGTTGGCCCCGTAGCCGAGCGCGCGGCTGAGCAGGAGCAGCAGCACCGTCTGCGCGCCGTACACGACGCTGCAGCTGATGTCGGCGCCGACCAGGCGCAAGGCGTCCGCACTCGAACGCAACGCCCGACAGCCCTCGGCGAGGTCGGCGAG
>JAODBQ010000551.1 GCA_025464045.1 Ilumatobacteraceae bacterium | reverse complement strand
CAGTCGATGAGGTTGCCGGTCGTCCGGGGACCTTCCGCCAGCTCGACGATCGCGATCACGTAGGGCTCCTCGCCCGCGAACGCCGGGTGGGTCGCGCGCCGCGCCACCGTGAAGGTGTGCACCGTCGCCTGCCCTGAGGCCGCCTCCCAGTCGAGCTCGAGCGAGCCGCAGTTGGTGCACGTGGCTCTCGGGTAGAACTGGGCGGCGGCACAGGCCCGGCAGCGCTGGATGAGGAACTCGCGGTCCGCGGTCGCCGCCCAGAACCGCGCGGTGGTCGGCGAGGGTGTCGGTCGGACTCGCCTCACGGCTCGACGCCGAACACGAGTGCGCACTCCTCGGACATGATCCCGCCGTTGCCAGTGACGAACGCGAACTCCAGACCGTCCACCTGGCGCTCGCCACCGCGGTGCTGCACCTGTCGCACGGCCTCCGTGACGTGGCTCATCGCGCCTGCCAGCCCGGGTTGGCTGAAGCTCAGCTGCCCGCCGTGGGTGTTGACCGGGAAGTCGCCGTTCCACCGCAGGTCGTGCTCGGCCACGAAGCGGCCGCCTTCGCCAGGACCACAGAAGCCGGCTTCCTCCAGCTCGATCAGCACCGTGATCGTGTAGCAGTCGTACAACGACGCCAGCCCCACCCGGCTGCGCGCGATGCCGGCTTGCGCGAAGGCGCGGTCGGCGGCGGGCCGGATCGCGGTGTCCGTGAGCGACGGCGCATACGTGATGGTCTTGTGGGTGACGCACTCGCCTGCGCCGAGCAACCATGCCGCCGGGCGGCCGGTGCTGCGCACGAGGTCCGGGTGGACGACGACGATCGCTGCGGCACCGGCCGACGGCATCACGATCTCCAACAGGTGCAGCGGGTCGGCCACCATCGGCGAGGCGAGCACGTCGTCGACGGTGATCGGCTGCCCGTAGAAGAACGCGTCCGGGTTGCGGCAGGCGTTGTCGCGCTGGTGGACGGCGATCTTCGCCAGCTCCTCGGGCGTGCAGCGGTGCTCGTGGAGGTACCGGTTGGCGATCATCGCGTAGCCGACGTTGGCGCCGACGTTGCCGAACGGCACCTCGAACTCGGCGAACGCCGACGTGTCACGCCCCAGCGGCTGACCGCTGCGCTTGGGCTGCACGCCCGTACGGCGTTGGCGCCGCGAGGCGGTCACGCACAGCACCGCCTGCGCCTGTCCGGCGTGGATCGCCGCGGCCGCGCGCCACACCATCCCCGCTGCAGTGGCGCCGCCGAGGTCGACGCTGTCGGCGTAGCTCACCCGCAGACCCATGACCTCGACGATGGTCGACGGCACCAACATCGGCACGCCGGCCATCGGATGGCAGACGATCCCGTCGATGTCGCCGAGCTGCAGTCCGGCGTCGGCGATCGCCTGCACGCCGATGCGCGCGGTCATGTCGATCGTGGTCTCGCCGTCGGTCCACCGCGTCGGCTTGCGCTCGGCGACACCCGTCACCGCCGCCCAACCCCGCATCCCATCGCGCGCCATTCACTGCCCCCTGTCGGCGAGGACGTTAGTTCGAGCGGCGGCGGCGCCGGACGTCCGCTCGGAGCCGGTAGCTCGCCACGCGGCTGGCTCAGGCGTCGCGGCGTCGGAGCAGCGTCGCCGCACCGACCACGGCGACGACGGCGTAGAGGCAGAACACGATGAACCCACGCCACGGCGACAGCGACGTGTTGTCGGACCCGAACGACATCAACGCCTGACCGGCGTTGCTCGGGAGCCACTTGTTGATCCGGTCGCCCCACGTCTGCGGCAGTGCGGAGGCGATCACGGGGAGGACGAGGATGACGCCGACGAACACGCCGATGGCGCCGGCGACGTTGCGGATGATCGCACCGAGCCCGATGGACAGGGCTGCCACGACGGTGAGGTAGAGCCCGACGCCGATCACCGAGCGAGCCACGCTCGGCGTGTCCCACGTGGTCTGGATGTGCTGCGCCGACAAGAGCCGTTGGCTGACGAAGAAGGTCAGCACCGCGACCGGGAGCATCGTGGCGAGGGTCAGGGTCGTGAACACGGTGAGCTTGGCCCACAGCACGGGGAGGCGCGCGGGGACGGCACCGAGGGTGGCGCGGATCATCCCTCCCGAGTACTCGCCGGCGATGAGCAGCACGCCGAGGACGCCGACCGCGAGCTGGGCGAGGTTGAAGCCGGACATCGGATCGGCGAGCGGGTTGAAGTGGGCCTGTTCGCGGACGCGCATGCGCTGCCAGTCGTGCGCGGTCGACCACGCGATGGCGATGCCGATCCCCGGGATCGACACGATGGCCAGCGCCATGGTCAGCCACGAGGACCGCAGCGTGCGCATCTTCAGCCACTCCGAACGGATGACGCGACCCTGGGTCACACGGAGCCGGGCGACGTCGGCCGTGGGGATCAGCGGGGCGACGACGTCGGCGAACGTGGCGTCGGCAGCGGCGCTCATGCCGGCACCGCCGCGGGCGCCTGGTACTCCAACGAGTCGTGGGTCAGCTGCATGAACGCTTCTTCCAGCGACGTCTTGTGCGGGATCAGCTCGTGGATCGCGATCAGGTGCTCGGCGGCGAGGTCGCCGATCTGGTCGCTCGTCAGTCCGGACACCTCCAGGCGTCCGGGCGCGACAGCGACGACGTCGACGAGTGGACCGACGAGGAGCTGGCGGAGCTGCTCGGCGTCGGGGGATCGCACGTAGACGAGATCGGATGACGCCTGCCTCGTGAACTCGTCCACGGAGACGTCGGCGATCACCCGCCCGCGACCGATCACGATCAGGTGATCGGCGGTGAGCGCCATCTCCGACATGAGGTGCGACGACACGAAGACCGTGCGCCCCTCACGGGCGAGCCGGCGGAGCAGGTGGCGGATCCACAGGATCCCGTCGGGGTCGAGTCCGTTGACCGGCTCGTCGAGGATCAGCGTGGCCGGGTCGCCGAGCAGCGCCGCAGCAATGCCGAGGCGCTGCCCCATCCCGAGCGAGAAGCCGCCGACGCGCTTCGACGCGACGTGCGACAGGCCGACGAGCTCGAGCAGCTGATCGACGCGGCGGGCGGAGATCCCGCTGGTCCGAGCGAGCGCGAGGAGGTGGTTCCGGGCGGTGCGCCCGTTCTGCACGGCGCGCGCCTCGAGCAGTGCGCCGACCTCGTGCAGCGGCGCTCGATGGTCGCGATAGGCGCGTCCGTTCACTCGCACCGAGCCGCTCGTGGGGGCGTCCAACCCGACGATCATGCGCATCGTCGTCGACTTGCCCGCACCGTTCGGGCCGAGGAAGCCGGTGACGGTGCCGGGTTCGACCCGGAACGTCAGACCGTCGACGGCGACGTTGTCGCCGTAGTTCTTGACCAGATCTTCCGCTTCGATCATCGACAGCCTCCGTGTGCACCCGGACGGTATGAGCCGACCCGCGGCCCCGCTGACGATCGCGGTGTGAATTGAATGAAGTTTACGAACTCGACCTCCGCCGAGTCGTGGAGCGAACGTCGAACAGCGTCAGCCGGCTGCCGAGGGGTGCAGCACCGGTCGGAAGCCGTGGCGCAGCGCTCCGACCGACGTCGGCGGGGTCAGCACCATCACGTCGACGCCCGTCGCCCGGTCGTCGAGCGATGTCCAGCCGCCGAAGCCGAACGCGGACGTCCGACTCCCGGCGACGAGGCGTGCCTCGCCGCCACGACCGACGATCACCGTGCCGTCGGGCAGTTCGTCGATCGGCGCGCGCCACAGCAG
>JAODBQ010000523.1 GCA_025464045.1 Ilumatobacteraceae bacterium | reverse complement strand
GCGCTCACCCTGCTCGGCGACGACCCCGACGGCACCGGGGCCGGGCCGCCCATTGACAGCGGCGAGGCGGTGGTGATCGCCGCGGCGCTCAACCAGCGGGCGATGGCACTCATCGTGTCCGATCCGCAGCGGGCACTGCGCACCGCGCAGCGGTCGTTGCAGCTGACCGAGGCAGCGATCGACGACACCGACCGTGTCCTCTTGCCGGACGCCCTGTCGGTCGTCTACTTCGCCGCGATCCAGGCGGCGGAGCCCGAGGTCGCCGAGCGGACGTTCGCACGTCTGCTCCGGTGCGCGGACGACCCGTCGTACGAGGGGACGCTCGGCGCACTCGCCGTGGCGATCTCCCTGACCGCGCACGCCCAGACGAAGCTCGCGCGAGGTCTGGAGGACACGACGCCCGAGCAGATCCTCGGCATCATCGGTCGCGCCGCTGAGCTCCTCGAGCCGCTCGTGGCGACCCTGTCGTTCGCTGCGGTCGCGCACGCCGACGCGTGGTTGACCGCGATCGGCGCCGGGCTGGTCGACGACGACGACATCGCCGCGCTCGCGGCGACGCTCGACGCGGAGCTGCGAACCCTCGTCGACGTGTTCCCGGCCGCCGGTGATGCGCTCGCGCGCCTGTTCCTGGCGCGGATCGCGCATGAGCCCGACGGTGAGGTCCGCGCCGAACTGGCGCAGGAAGCGGTCGCGCTGGCGGACAACCCGACCTCCCCAGCAGCCACGATCACGTTCGTGAACGCGAACGTCGCGGCGATGACCGTCTTCCCACTCGGGGCCGCGATGAACGATGCCGCGCGACGGCGGCTCATCGTGTCCGCCGACCGGTGGAGGTCCCTCGGATCGCGCGGCGAGGTGATGCTGCTGTCGTTGCGCTCGTCCGAGGTCTGGGTGCTCGTCGGTCAGGGCCGCGTGCACGAGGCACGAGCGATGGTCGAGCTCGCCGCCCACGACGCTGCTGTGCTCGATCCGCGCGACCCGGAGGTGGCGATGGGCCTCGCAGTGCTCGCGCTGAACGAGGGCGTGGTGCTGATGCTCGGCCGTGACAACGAGGCCGCGCGCCGCAGCCTGCTGCGCAGCGTGCGTCACAACCACCATCCCACCGACGACGCGCGACGCGACTTCGCGGTGCTCGCGGCCCTCAACCTGGCCTGTGTCGCGGTGGAACGGGGCCGCCCCCGCGTCGCCTTCCGCCACATCGCACGCGCTCGTCGGCTCGGGGCCGATGTCCGCCCGGAGATCCACGTGCGCCTGCTCCTCTTCGAGGCACGGGCCGTCGCGGCCACCGGGGATCTCGCGGGAGCGCACGAGCTCACCGTGGACGCGATCAACCGGTTGATCGACATCGTCCGCGACGACCCGAGCCTGCTCCCGGTGCTGGGCGAGGCGTTGAACGACGGTGGTGCGTTCGCCTGGACCGACGCCGAGCTGCGGCTCGGCGACCAGCCCATCTGGCGCGACATCCGGCGGCACTACGCGCCGCGGACCAGCACGCCCGCCGAGATCGCGATGCGGCTCGCGACCTTCCTGGCGTCAGCGGTCGGCGCCGAGGAGCAGGTCGGGCTGCGCACGGCCGTGCGGCAGCGTCGGGTCGCCGATCCGGAGGCGTTCGACCGCGGCTGGTTGCAGGCGACTGGCGACCACCCAGCGTGGCTCGACTTCGACCTCGAGCAGTACAACCTGGTCATCGGCTGGTTCAACACGAACAGCTGGCTGGAGTCACGCGAGTTCCTCCGCGCGAATCCGCAACTGCTCGAGCCGGTCTCGCGCGAGATGCTGGACGAGCTCGGCCTCGACGACGAACCCGACGACGACGAGGAGTCGATGGAGGCCATCCATCGTGCCCTGCTCGTGGACGCGCAGGCGATCGGGATCGACGACGCCTTCGCCGCGCTCATCGGGTACAACGCCATCCAGGAGTGGGACGCCGACGGCTACTCGCCCGAGGCCTACGACCGGCTGCGCGACGATCTGCGCCACCCGCGCGCGCTCGACCGGTTCACCACGCCCGAGGCACGGGTCCTGGCGGCCTCGCTCCGCGCTGCCTTCGAGCTGATCGATCGTGGCGAGGTGACCCTCGCGGTCGATGCACTCCGTGAGGACTTCCGACAGGACTGGGCACGCGTGCTCGACGTCGCACGCTCGGCAACTGACGTGCAGCGGTTCGCGGCGCTGGTGACGTTGGCTGCGACGGCCGCGGACGACGTGTTCGAGGCAGCATCGATCACGTCGGCGCGCGTCGTCGCCGCGGTGCTCACCGGCGCGGTCGAGGAGGCGGACGCCATCGTCGCGGAGCTCGGATCAGCCGCGGAACGATCAGCGGTCGAGGACGCGCTGCTCGACGCGATGCGGACCCACCGCGACCGCACCACTCAGCTCGCAACGATGCTCGACCATCTGCGCAGCGCCACCTGATCGCGGTCGCGACGAGGCTGCACCGGCCTCCTGCCGGGCCCGGTCGCCCCCGCTAACGTGCGCACGCGGCCCGGGGGTACCGGGGCTGCGGAGTGCGTGAGGGGGACGAGATGGACATCAAGGATCGGGTGGCGATCGTCACCGGTGGCGGAGGCGGCATCGGTTCGGCAGTCGCCCGCAAGTGGATGGCCGAGGGCGCGCGTGCCGTCGTGGTCGCCGATCGCAACGGCGACGCAGCGCGCGCCGTGGGCGCCGAGATCGGTTGTCTCGGCGTGGAGCTCGACGTCACCGACGAGCCTGCGGTCGTCGCGCTCGTCGAGCGGGTGGAGCGCGACATCGGGCCGATCGACATCTTCTTCTCCAACGCCGGCGCCGGGGCCGGCGGCGGCGTGGAGGCGTCGAACGCGGCGTGGCAGGGCCAGTGGGAGCTCCACGTCATGGCCCACGTGTACGCCGCGCGGGCCGTGCTGCCGTCGATGACGGCGCGTGGCGAGGGGTACCTCGTCCACACGGCCAGCGCCGCCGGCCTCCTGGCCGCCGTCGGCTCGGCCCCCTACAGCGTCACCAAGGCAGCGTGCATCAAGCTCGCCGAGACGATCGCGATCGAGCACGGCGACGCCGGCATCGGCGTCTCGGTGCTGTGCCCGCAAGGCGTCAACACGGCGATGGCACCCCGGCAGCTGGGCGACGGCGGCACCGATGGCATCGTCGAGCCGGCGTACGTGGCCGAGGTGGTGACGGCGGCGATCCGCGAGGGTCGGTTCCTGATCCTGCCCCATCCCGAGGTGCAGACCTACGTGGAGCGCAAGGCGGCCGATCCCGACCGCTGGCTGAAGGGGATGCGGCGGCTGCGCGCCCGCTCGCGCGACCTGCTCGCCGGCTGAGCACGCCGGCCAGAGCGCCGCGATCGGACGGTCCCTCGGTCGGATCGTCGCCGGATCCTCGCCGGATCATCGAGGGTGCGGTGAGAGTCCACGGCACGAGGGTCCGAGTCGCATGGTGCGGCGCGAGTCGCTCCGCCGAGCAAACCGCACCCAGCGACTCGGGCCCTCTCCAGCGACTCGGACGACGACCGTCCGACTCGGACGACGACCGTCCGACTCGGACCCATCACAGCGAGGTGGGCAGCGCCGCGAACGTGGCCGGCGACGTGGACGGCCGTCGCCGAATCACCACGCCGGCGTGCTCGGCCCCGCAGTGATCAGGAGAAGATCTCGAACAGGCCGGCCGCGCCCTGGCCGCCACCGATGCACATCGTGACGACACCCCACTTCGCGCCGCGGCGCTGGCCTTCCTGCAGGATGTGTCCGGCGCAGCGCGTGCCCGTCATCCCGAAGGGGTGCCCGACGGCGATCGAGCCGCCGTTCACGTTGTACTTGGCAGGATCGATGCCGAGCCGGTCGCGTGAGTACAGGCACTGGCTGGCGAAGGCCTCGTTGAGCTCCCACAGGTCGATGTCCTCGACCGTCAGGCCGTGGCGCTTGAGCAGCCGCGGCACGGCGAACACGGGACCGATGCCCATCTCGTCGGGCTCGCAGCCGGCGACGGCGAAGCCGCGGAACGCGCCCAGCGGCGTGAGGTTGCGCCGCTCCGCCTCGGCGGCCTCCATGAGCACCACCGCAGCCGCGCCGTCGGAGAGCTGGCTGGCGTTGCCGGCAGTGATGAAGTTGCCCTCGCCGCGCACCGGCTTGAGCTTGGCCAAGCCCTCGATCGTGGTGTCCGGCCGGTTGCACTCGTCACGGTCGACGAGCTTGTCGACGATCGTCGTCTCCTTGGTCTCGTTGTTGACGAGCATCATCTGCGTCGCCATCGGCACGATCTCCTCGGCGAACAGCCCGTGCTCCTGCGCCGCAGC
>JAODBQ010000482.1 GCA_025464045.1 Ilumatobacteraceae bacterium | reverse complement strand
AACTCGCCGACGTGAGCGGCGTCGCGTTATCGAGGAACCCGGCCGGACTGATCAGCGCCCTCCACAAGCTCGAGTCCAACGACGAGCCGTTCGCCCACTTCAACCACGCCACCGCGGCGATGTGCATCGACGACCCCCTCCAGCACCATGGCAGCTGGATGCACCACCTGTTCGACACCCACCCCCCGCTCGCCGAACGGATCGCCGTCCTCGAGCGCATCAGCCACGGCCAGCACGTCGAGGGCAGGACCTGAGGCCGACGGTTGAGACGCTGAACGCGCGGATCGGTGTCGCCCCTGCGTTCGTCGGCCCGGGTCGTGGCTGCACGTTGTGGGCCGTTGGGTCGGCCGGCTCGCGTCGGCTGTCGTCAGCGGAGTCGAGACTCTCGCCAGCTCGCTGGCCGATGTGCGAAGGTCTCCGCATGGAACTACGCACGCTCGGTTCGGGAGGCCCGCAGCTGTCGGTGATGGGGCTCGGCTGCAACAACTTCGGGATGCGCATCGACGCCGCGACCACTGCCGCAGTGGTGGGCGCCGCGCTCGACGCCGGGATCACCCACTTCGACACAGCGGAGATGTACGGCGGGGGGAAGTCGGAGGAGTTCCTCGGCGCCGCGCTTGGCACGCGCCGCGACGAGGTGGTGATCGCCACCAAGTTCTCGCCTCGGCCCAAGGACCAGCCGTACGCGCCGGGCATGCTCGCGGCCCGCATCGACGAGGCGGTCGAGGGCAGCCTGCGGCGCCTCGGCACCGACCGCATCGACCTCTACTACCAGCACTACCCGGACGCCGACGCGCCGGTGGACGAGGCGCTCGAGGCGCTCACCGCGCTCGTCGAGGCCGGCAAGGTGCTCCACATCGCCAGCTCCAACGTCGACGCCGAACAGATCCACGCAGCGGCGTCGGCGTCGAGCTCGAAAGACCTCGCCCCCTACGTTGGCACGCAGATCCACTGGAGCCTGCTCGTGCGCGACGTCGAGACGACGGTCGTCCCTGCGGCCGCCGAGATCGGTCTCGGCGTCGTGCCGTACTTCCCGCTGGCGTCTGGCCTGCTGACCGGTAAGTACAAGCGCGGCGAACCGTTCCCCGACGACAGCCGCATGGCGGCGTTCGGCGAGCAGTTCGCCAAGCGCGTCGCCACGGACGAGAACTTCTCCAAGGTGGCGGCGTACGCGGCGTTCGCAGCCGCCCGCGGGCACAGCGTCACCGAGTTGGCAACGGGTTGGCTGCTCGCCCAGCCGTCCGTGACGTCCGTGATCACCGGCGCCACGAAGCCCGAGCAGGTCACGAGCAACGTGCGCACCTGGACCCTCACGCCCGAGGAGGTGGCCGAGGTCGCTGGCATCTGAACCACCGGTTCGGCACGCGTGGGGCCGCCGCGCGGTCGTCGTTCAGCGAGCGTGGACGAGGCGTGGCACCAGCTCGGCGAGCTGATCGCGGTCGGCTGCGTCGAGCGGATCGGTGAGGTCGCCGACCGCTGCGGACACGGACGATCGGTCGAGACGTCACCCAGGCCCTGGACTGGCTGATCTTCAGATCAGCCGAGCGACCCGAGTCCGACATCGGGTCGGGCCGGCCAGCAGACTGACGTCATGCCAGTCCTCGGCCCTGAACATGATCTCGCCCATCCTGTCGAAGGCGACGCGGCGTGGAGCGAGTCGTACTACTTCAACTGCTACGACCCTGACGTCGACTGCGGCTTCTACACCCGTGTCGGTCTGCGGCCGAACGAGGGCACGATCGACGTCGGCCTGGCGTTGTGGGTACCGGGCGGGGAACTGGCCCGTCTCGGCCACCGACGCGAACAGCACGAGATGATCGACCGGCGGCTCGAGGTCGGCCCGGTCACCTACGAGCTCGTCGAGCCGATGACCCGCTGGCGGCTGACGTGCGACGGTGACGCGCGTCGGCACGGCCACGTCGCGATGGACGTCACCTTCGACGCGCTGATGCCGGCGATCGGCGGCGACGGCCAGCGCAACCAGGCAGCCGACTCGTCGTCGGCGGCCACGCGACTGTCGGTCGGCAAGGGTCACCTCGAGCAGGCCGGACGGTGGTCCGGCTGGATCGAGATCGACGGCAACCGGGTCGAGCTCGGCGACAAGGCGATGGGCAACCGCGACAAGTCGTGGGGGCCGCGACGGTGGGGTGGCCCGACGATGTGGCGGTGGTTCTCGATCAACGTCGACGCGGCCACCCACTTCGGTGGGATCGTGATCGGCACCGAAGGTGGCGACCTCCACCGCGGCTGGGTGTGGAAAGACGGGGCACACGAGTCGATCGCCGAGTGGCGGGTCACGAGCGAGCTCGACGACGACGGGGTCACCCATCGCAAGACGCTCGTCACTGCGGTCGACAAGGCCGGGCGCGAACACGATCTCGTCGCCGACGTCATCCGCGTCGAACCCGGCACGGCCGGCATCGCCCCGTCGACGACGATCGTCAACGAGGGTCTCGCGCTCTGGACGTACGAGGGCCGAACCGGCACCGGGATCAGCGAGTACCTGCACCAGCTCGACGCCAACGCCCGCCCGGTCGTCCCCATCGCCTGATCCGATGACGACATCGGACCAGACATCCGACCAGGCCGGCGTGGGACGGCTCCGGTCGGTGCTGATCTGCTCGCCTCGGCGGGCTGCCATATCGCACCCGCGACCATTGCTCGACGTGATCGAGCACGTCTCACGCCGCGATCGCGTTGTACCGCGCGTCCGGTTGGGTGGAGCTCGGTCGCATCTCATTCGTGCTTCCAGACGGGCGCGAACTGCACGAGTCTGGTCTTCGCTGCCAGCGCGTAGAACAACCGGCGATCCCGGACACCATCGATCAGTCAGGCTCGGCGTGATTACCCGATGCTCCGGATCATCCCTGGAATAATCGCCACGTGAATGATGCCTTCCTGCTGGGCGCTGGGTTCTCGATGGCGGTTGGTGGACCGTCTTTCCCGTCGACGAACGGGCTCGGTGAGGCCGCGATCAAGATGCAGCAGTCGGTTCATGACGCCTTGGTCGACGGATCGCACAGCCACAGCTGCGACGGTCTCTCGTGTGACAACCCTCAACTTGTGAACGGCCGTTGGCCTGCGCCGACCTTCGAACAGTGGCTGAGTCTCCTGGCGGATCAACAGCCGTGGCTGTTTCCCCAGGAGAATGATCGCAACCATGCGATGTTCGGCGATCTCACGAGTGCGTTGTCGTTGCAGCTCGCGCTCGCGATGGACCAGTCGATGGACCGAGGGGGCCCGCCCGGGTGGTTCAGGTCGCTCGTCGAATGCTGGCTAGATCGCGAGACCGAGATCGTGACGTTTAACTACGACACCTTTGTCGAAGCAGCAATCGAGGAGGTCCTGACCAGGGGATCGTCGCTTGGGCTTCGTACTCCAGTTCGCTATGGAGGACTCGTCGCCGACTCGTTGCCTGTGGGACTCGCGAAGCTGCACGGGTCCCTCAATTGGTTCTGGGACGCCACTTCGCAGTCCGCGGAGTCGATCGAGGCAAGGCAGATTGCGCGGACGTGGCTGGATCCAGGCACACCACATGCCTCCCAGGGCCGACGCATCCCCGGCAAGGAGACGTTCATCATTCCGCCGACGTCTGCCAAGTCGGCATACTACGACAACTCTGTGGTTCGCGCCCTGTGGCGCCAGGCTTACGAGTCGCTGCGATCGGCTGCTCGCGTGGTCGCGATCGGTTACAGCTTCCCTCCCGAGGACACCGTGGCGATTGGAATGTTGCGCCGAGCACTGGGCGTGAGGTCGGCGGAACTGATCCTCGTGAACCCAGATCCATCGCTTCCGGAGCGAGTGACGACTCTGCTCGGCGGAGCGCCCTCGCAGATCTTCGGCGGGCTCGAGTGTGTCCAGGAGTTCGCTGCGTATTGGGTGGCAAATGGCGGTGGTTGAGGAGGCTTCCTGACGCAGTGTGTCCGGCGCGTTAGCCGCGCTCCGCTGCCTTCGCAAACCGGAAGCGTGCGGACATTGCCAGAGGGCGGCGGCTGAGTAAGCACAGGATGCCGCGACCTCGATGCCGTGGGCCGGGCACGAGCCGAGCCGCCCATGTCGCGCCGGAACAGCGGCCCGAAGGAGTGCTTTGCTCTCCAACGACGGGTCTGGCGCACGCGCCGAGCGTGTCTTAGTCGGTCGGTCACCGCGGATGTTCGGGATCACGAGGTAGCTGCGTGAGACGTCGAGTGCTCTGGTCTCGAAGTCGACATCCGACCAACGCAACGCGCAAACCTCCGCACGCCGTGCGCCGGTCGCGACCATCACCCTGATGAACAGACCGAACAGCGGGCTCACCGCAGCCGACGCGACCATCAGCGTCTGAGCCTCTGCGAGCGATGGAGGGTGTTGCTCGCGCTGCGGTTGCGACGGTGCAGAGGCGAGCTTGGCCACGTGGCGTCGGACGAATCCCACTTCTCGGCTGGTTCAACGAGGCACGCAGGATGGCGTGGACCTGACGAATGGTGGCCGGTGCGAGGTCCCGTCTGCGCATGCCGGCGTACACGCGGTCGATGTCGAGCACAGTCAAGCGTGAGAGCCGAATCTTGCCGAGCCTCCGATTGATGTCCCGATTGATGTACTGGCGATAGTGATACAGCGTGCTATTGGCGCGTCGGAGCCCTTCGATGTGCTCCATCCACTTGTGGAGGAGCTCGGCAACGGTTTGATCCTCGAACGACACGCGCCCGGCCGCCACGGCCGTCTCCAGCTCGGCGAGCGCGAGCTTCGCCTCGCGCTTCGAGGTGGTCCGGACGGTGCGGATGATCCGCCGGTACCGACCCGTCGCCGAGACGCGTCCGCCGGACACGGTCAGCTCCAGGTTCCCGGCGTGCGCTCTCGCATCGTGCCAATCCGCACACCAATCCGCACCTCGACTCGCGGCGAATTCGCGGCAGAAGCGATTGCGTCCCAGCCCGTGGTGTAGGACCGTGCGACTCCCGTTGGCCTGTTGTCAGGTTCGGGGTGCTGCGGGCAAGGCTAGTTCGGTGGGTTGGCCGGTGAGCTCGGCGACGGAGTTGGCGGCGATGTAGCGGCGTTCGGCGGCGATCATCTCGTCGTTGATCTCGACGAGCAGGGCGCCGACGAGCCTGATCACTGAGGCCTTGTCCGGGAAGATCCCGACGACGTCGGTGCGTCGCTTGATCTCTCGGTTGAGCCGTTCGATCGGGTTGTTCGACCACACCTTCGACCAGTGCGCCGGCGGGAAGCCGGTGTAGGCGAGCAGGTCGTCTTCCATGGCTTGCAGGCGTTCGGCAACAGCCGGCGCATAGGGCGACAGCTGGACGACGACGGCGCGCAGCTGGGTGCGGGCGCTGTCGGGGTCGGGTTGGGCGAACACGGTGCGGATCAACGCGGCGATCACCTGCCGGTGCCGATGATGAGCGGCCGACAGCAGGTTGCGCATCGCGTGGACGCGGCATCTCTGCCAGGCGGCGCCTTGGAAGCAACGGCGGATCGCTTTGATCAGCCCCGCATGCGCGTCGGACACAACCAGGCGCACACCGTTCAGGC
>JAODBQ010000478.1 GCA_025464045.1 Ilumatobacteraceae bacterium | reverse complement strand
AGACCGAGTTCCAGATCATGGCAGAGAGCGCCAAGGGGGCTTTGGACGACGCCGGGCTGACGATCGACGACGTCGATGCGCTGTTCGCCGCCAGCATGACGATGAGCGGCATGGGCATCGTCGACCTCGCCGAGTACCTCGACATCAAGCCGGACTACCTCGACGGCACGAACATCGGTGGATCGTCGTTCGTCGCCCACGTCGCCCACGCCGCCGCGGCGATCCACGCCGGCATGTGCGAGGTCGCGCTCGTGCTCTACGGCAGCACTGCGGCGTCGAACGCGCTCGCGATCGGGACGGGCATGGGCGGCGAGCGTCGCGACCCCGCGGCCTCGTTCACCGGCCCGTACGGGATGACCATCGTCGGGAGCTACGCGCTCGTCGCCCAGCTGCATCGCGAGCGCTTCGGCACGACTGCCGAGCAGCTCGCCGAGATCGCGGTGACGATGCGACACCACGCCTCGTTGAACCCTGCGGCCAAGATGCGCCAGCCGATCACCGTCGACGACGTGCTCGCCAGCCGGATGGTCTCCGAGCCACTCCACCTGCTCGACTGCTGCATCATCAGCGACGGCGGCGGCGCCGTGGTGGTCACGTCGGCGGCCCGCGCCAGAGACCTCCGGCAACCACCGGTCCTGCTCCTCGGCTGCGGCGAAGCGGTGGCCCACCAGGAGATCGGCAGCCCGGACCTGTTGACGACGGCGGCGCGACAGTCGGGTCCGCGGGCGTTCACGATGGCCGGTGTGTCGCACGAGGACATCGACCTGTGCATGATCTACGACTCGTTCACGATCACCGTGCTGGCCACGCTCGAGAACCTCGGCTTCTGCAAGGTGGGCGAAGGCGGCCCGTTCGTCAGCGACGGGCGGATCCGGCTCGGCGGCGCACTGCCCGTGAACCTCGACGGAGGCGGCCTCTCGTCGAACCACCCGGGCATGCGTGGCATCTTCCTGGTGATCGAGGCCGCCAAGCAGCTGCGTGGCGAGGGCGGGGCGCGGCAGGTCGACGGCGCGCGGATCGCCCTCGTGCACGGCACGGGTGGCACGCTGGGCTCGTCGCACAGCGGTGCGACCCTGATCCTGGGGACGGAGTCATGAGCGATCTGGTCCATCCGCTGCCCTACGCATCCTGGGAGACCCGGGGTTGGTGGGAGGGCTGTGGACGCGGCGAGCTCGTCCTGCAGCGCTGCACGACCTGCCGGCGCATCCAGCACAAGCCGCGGGCGTTGTGCGCGAAGTGCCTGACGGACACGGTCGAGCATTTCGTCGCGTCCGGTCGCGGCACGATCCACACCTTCACCGTGACGCACCAGAACTTCATGGCGCCGTTCAACGAGCACCTGCCGTACGTGCTCGCGTACGTCGAGCTGGCCGAAGGGCCGCGCGTGCTCACCAACGTCGTCGGCATCGACCCCGCCGACGTCAGGATCGGTCAGCAGGTCGTCGCCGACTACGCCAGCTCCCCGCGAGACGACGGCGAGGTCTTCGCCGTCCCTCGCTTCCGGCCAGCATGATCCTCGACCTCCACACCCACTCCGTCCGCTCCGACGATGGTCGGGCGAAGGTCGCCAACTACTGCCAGTGGATCAAGAAGAAGGACCTGCCCCTCGACGGTGTCGTGCTGACCGAGCATCGCCAGTTCGACGCGGAGAGCGACTATCGGGAGCTCGAGGACCAGTACGGGCTGTTGATCCTGAAGGCCAGCGAGGTCGAGACGGACTACGGGCACGTGCTGGTGTTCGGCGTGAACGAGGACATGGTCCACGCGTTCGACTTCGCCCGGATCGACAACCCGCTGCCGGAGGTGCTCGCTGCCGCCAAGAGCTGCGGTGGGTTCGCGGTGCCGTGCCACCCAGGGCGTCGCAACGTCGGCCTCTTCTCCCACTACGAGGAGCGCGGCCCGGTCGACGACGTCGAGGTCGTGGAGATCTACAACGGCGGCAGCATCCCGGGCGAGGACGAGCGCTCGCGGCAGGAAGCCGACCGCTACGGCTACCGCGGCATCGGTGGCAGCGACTCGCACATCGTCAGTCGGATCGGCCTGTGCGCGACCGAGTTCGCCGACGACATCGCCACGATGGACGACCTGGTGTCCGCCCTGCGCACCGGGAGATGTGAGGCACGCACATGGCGAACGTAGACATCGCGACGATCCGGGACGAGTGGGTCGGCCGCGTGTTCCAGGAGCTCGATCTCGTCGTCGACCGCGAGCGGATGCTCGACTGGGCGATCAGCTGCGGTGAGACCGACCCGCGCTTCGTCGATCCCGACCATCCCGACTTCCAGGCGTCGACCGCCTTCCCGACGCACATCAACGTCGCGCGCATGTTGCCCGACGACTTCCCGCAGATCGGGACGGGCGGCATCGACGGTGGCAAGTCGATCGAGTGGCAGCGCCCGATGCGTGCCGGCGACCGGCTGCACGCCGAGGTGCAGATCGCGGACATCTACGCGAAGACCGGCCGCTCGGGCACCATGGTGTTCATCGTCAACCGGATGACGTTCACCGATGCCGACGGGGCGCCGGTCGCCACCGTCGACTGGCGAATGATCAGGCAGGGCTGAGGAACGTGCGCATCGAAGATGTCGAGCTCGGCGACGAGCTTCCCGAGGAACGCCCGGACGTCTCGCTGGAGACCGTCCGACGGTTCGTCAAGGCCGCGGAGATGGACTTCCCGCGCTTCACCGATCACGAGGCAGCCCGCGCAGAAGGCCTCCCCGGCGCCGTCATCCCGGGGATCATGAGCCAGGGCCAACTCGCGGCGATGATCCACCGCTGGGCGCCCGGCTGCTCGATCCTGTCGCTCGACACCATCTTCCGCACGTCGATGATCGTCGGCACCCCGGTCGTGTGCCGGGGCGCGGTGACCGACATCGACGACGACGGCATCGTCGAGATCGACGTCACCATCATCAGCGAGACCTCCGGCGCGACCGGCGTCCTCGGCACCGCCCGAGTCCGCCTGACGTGAGCTCACGCCGCGACTGCCGCAGGGCAGTCCGGGTCGCCCGGGGAGCGGCGCGGCAACGTACGGTCGGGAGATGACGGCTTCGCTCACGGTGCCCGGGTTCACGCAACGTCGTCTCGCGGTCGTGCTCGGTGCACTGATGATGGCGGTCCTGCTGGCGTCGCTGGAGACGTCGATCATCGCCACTGCGCTGCCGACGATCACCGGCCAGTTCAACGCGTTCGAGAGCTACGCCTGGGTCGGCACGGCGTACATCGTCACGTCGGCCATCGGGACGCCACTGATCGGCAAGCTGTCCGACCTCTACGGGCGGCGACGGATCTTCCAGATGACGATGGCGATCTTCCTCGTCGGATCTCTGCTGTGCGGCTTGTCGCAGTCGATCGAGCAACTGATCGCGGCACGGGCCGTGCAGGGCATCGGCGGCGGCGGGATCCAGGCGCTGGCGTTCGCGATCTTGGGCGACATCCTGCCGCCTCGCGAGCGCGGCCGCTACGTCGGCTACTTCACGCTCGCGTTCGTCGGCTCGGCGCTCCTCGGACCGCTGCTCGGTGGGTTCATCATCGAGCACTTCTCGTGGCCGTGGATCTTCTACATCAACGTCCCGTTCGCGATCGCCGTCGCTGCGGTGTGCCACGTCGCGCTGCGCCTGCCGTTCCAACGTCGCGACGCGAAGCTCGACTACCGCGGCGCGGCGCTCTTGTCGGTGTCGATCGCGAGCTTGATGATCGCGCTCGAGGAAGGCCGCACGGGTTGGACCGACCAGCACGTGCTCGTGCTGTTCGCGGTGGCGGCGATCACGCTGGCGATGTTCATCCGCGTCGAGCGGCACGCGTCGGAGCCGTTGATCCCGCTGCGGTTGTTCGCCAACCCGGTCGTGCTCGCCTGCCTGCTGCTGGGGCTGTGCGCCGGCGTCGTCACCTACGGCGCGGCATCGTTCCTGCCGCTGTACTTCCAGGACTCGCTGTTCGTGTCGCCGACGGAGTCGGGGCTGCGCATGCTCCCGCAGATGCTCGGGGTGACGGCGGCGACGTTCGGCATCGGTCGACTCATCGCCCGGACCGGCCGGTACCGGATGTTCCCGATCATCGGCTC
>JAODBQ010000475.1 GCA_025464045.1 Ilumatobacteraceae bacterium | reverse complement strand
CACCGTGCCTTCGCCGGCATCGATCAGCGCCTGCTGGATCCGTTCATCATGATGGACGAGATGGGCGCCGTCGACTACGCCCCGTACGAGCCGAAGGGCACCGACTGGCACCCGCATCGCGGGTTCGAGACGGTGACCTACATCATCGACGGCACGTTCCTGCACCAGGACTCGCACGGCGGTGGCGGGGTGATCGCCAACGGCGCCACCCAGTGGATGACCGCTGGTGGAGGCATCCTGCACATCGAGACCCCGCCCGAGGAGCTAGTCGTGTCTGGCGGCCTCTTCCACGGCATCCAGCTGTGGGTGAACTTGCCGGCCAAGGACAAGATGATCTCGCCGGCGTACCAGAACCTCGAGTCCGACCTCGTGACGTTGCTCGCCTCACCGGACGGCGGCGCGCTCGTGCGCCTCATCGCCGGTGACCTCGGCGGGTCCGCCGGGCCGGGCAGCACCCACACCCCGATCACCGTGGCGCACGCCACGCTCGCGCCGGCGGCGCAGCTCGTCGTGCCGTGGCGCGAGGACTTCAACGCCTTGGCGTACGTGCTCGAGGGCAGCGGCACGGTCGGCGTCGAGCGCCGGCCGGTCGATGGCGGCCAGGCCGTCGTGTTCGGCGCCGGCGACTCGCTCACCGTCGCGAACCCGGGCACGAAGCCGCTGGAGATCCTGCTGCTCGGTGGCGAGCCGCTGCGCGAGCCTGTCGCCCAGTACGGCCCGTTCGTGATGAACCACCGTCACGAACTGGCCCAAGCCGTCGACGACTACAACGCCGGTCGCCTCGGCACCATCCCCGCCAACGGCCTCCACCCGTTCCGCGGCTGAGTGCGAGGCTGAGCCGGCACTGGCCGGCGCCTCACGATCAGCGGCTGAGGACGAAGGCGTGGGCTTCGACGGACAGGCCGTGCCAGTCGGCGGACGGCTCGAGGTCGGCCCACTCCTTCATCTCGCGGGTACCGGAGCGCATGCGGATCGCGTCGCCGGCGGTGATCAGCTCGTCGATGCGATCACGAGGGAGCTTGAGGATGAGCCGACCGGCACGCATGAACGCGAAGACCTTGGCGTTGACGGCCGCGAGGCCCGGCGCGTGGAGCATCTTGCGCTCGTCGACCCCGGGCCGGCAGAGCCACTCGTCGCGCAGCTCCTCGTAGCGCTCCGCTGGCGTCACGCCGTCACCGTACGCCACGCGGGGTCACGACCTTCCCACGCCACGAGTCGATCGATCGCCGGCGCATCGGACGCGACCGGCCGCACCGGTGCGAACGGGATGCCCTCGCGTCCGTCGGCGGGGATGCCGACCCGCACGACGGCCGCGGCGACCTCGATCGCAGCGTCGTCGAACTCGGGCGACTGACCGGTCGCGACGGCGAGGTCCCAGGTGTGCGTGGACACCTCCGCGAGGTAGACGCCGAGCGCGACCCGGCCCGGTGTCGTGCCGAACGGGAGCGTGAGCATCCGGTCCAGCAGCGTCTCGTCGGACCAGACGGCGTGGAGCTCGGCTGCCGCAGCGCCGAAGCTCGGGACGATCTCGTCGTCGGTGACTTCGACCTGGTGGCCAACCGTTGCGAAGTGCTCGCCACGACCGACGACGGTGATCCGGCGCACAGCGGCCAGCAGGTGGCGGGCCAGCCCGCGCACATCGAGGTCGGTGCACGGCGTCGGCCGGTCGAGCTCGTCGGGGCCGATGGCCGCCAGCGTCCCGGCGGCGAGGGCCAGTGCATCGTCGAGCTGCCGGCGGAGGTCCGGCAGCGCCGACGCCGCGGCAGACGCCGCGAACGCACGTGGCACAGCAGCGGGCTCGGTGACATCGGAGGTATCGGAGGTCTCGGCGGGCTCGGTGACATCGGAGGTATCGGTGGTCTCGGCGATCTCGGTGGCGGTGGGGCTGATGGCGCTGCTCATGTGGTGAGGGTACGAATTGAAACCGGTCATCCTCTGACCGGTTCGTCGAGGGATCGACGGCCACCTTCGCCACGACCGAAGTGCCGTGCCAGGCTCCCACTCGGAACCGAGGAGGGGTAGATGGACACGTTCGAGGGCAGAGGAGCGATGATCACCGGGGGTGCCAGCGGCATCGGTCTGGCGGTCGCCAAGCAGCTCGGCGCACGCGGCGCGCGCCTGGTGCTGGCCGACATCGAGCAGGGCGCGCTCGACGACGCGGTCGCCGGGTTCCGCGAGGCCGGCGTCGAAGCGCACGGTGTGATCTGCGACGTCCGCAAGCGTGAGCAGGTCGAGGCGCTCGCCGACGAGAGCTTCGGCAAGCTCGGTGGCGTCCACCTGATCTTCAACAACGCCGGCGTCGCCGTCGGCGGCCCGATCGTGGAGATGACCCACGACGACTGGCGCTGGATCATCGACGTCGACCTGTGGGGCCCCATCCACGGCGTCGAGTCGTTCCTGCCGAGGATGATCGAGCAGCGCGAAGGCGGGCACGTGCTGTTCACTGCGTCGTTCGCCGGGCTGGTGCCGAACGTCGGCCTCGGGCCGTACTGCGTCGCCAAGTACGGTGTCGTCGCCCTCGCCGAGGTGCTCTCGCGCGAGCTGCGCGAGCATCAGATCGGCGTGTCCGTGCTGTGCCCGATGCGCGTCGGCACCAACATCGGCTCGTCCGAGCGCAACCGAGCAGACGACTACGGCGGGCCGGCCGCAACATCGCCGGTGCTCAGCCAGGACGCGGACAACTCCGACCTCGCCGGCAAGGTCCTGGGCGTCGATGACGTCGCCAAGCTCACCGTCGACGCCGTCGTGCACAACCGGCTGTACGTCCTCCCCCACGAGGAGAGCCGCCGCGCGATCCGCCGCCGCTTCGAGCGCATCGACCGCATCTTCGAGGAGCAGCCCACGATGTGACGGCACCCCGGGGTCCGAGTCGGAGATGATGGCGCGAGTCGCCCCGCGTGGTTGTGCCGGCGCAGCGACTCGCGCCGTGTCGAGCGACTCGGACCACGACGCAACGACTCGGACCACGACGCAGCGACTCGGACAGAACCTGTCCCGAGATCGCCGGGGCGCCGAGTCCCCTCGCGAGAGCCGCCTCGGGGACTCGAACACGGCACCGCCTCGGTGACGGGCCCGGCGACGG
>JAODBQ010000470.1 GCA_025464045.1 Ilumatobacteraceae bacterium | reverse complement strand
GGCGCGCTCGTCGGCGGCCGCCTTCGCGGCCTCGCGCGCCTCGGCGGCCGTGCCGGTCGTCGCCCGCGCTGTCGATCGTTCCGCATCCGCCTGCGCCGTCGGGGGCGTGGCTCTCGGGCCCGTTGCGGCCGGCCGCGGACGATCGCCACTGACGACCGGATCCGGAGCGCCCGCGAACAGCTCGTCGTCGGGATCGGCGGCACCGAGGATGCCCGCACCGACGAGCGCCGCGCCGGGTCGTGTCGTCGCCGCACGCAGCGCGGCGACCACGTCGTTGCGCTTCGCTTCGTCGCCGACCGCGGCGACGGCCGCATCGACGAGCTTCGCCGTCGCCGCGCGCAGGTCGGCCGTCGTCTCGCGCAGGGCACCCGCCGCTCCACCACCGATCGCCGAGCTCTGCGCTTCGGCAACGGCGGTCACGGCCGCGGCCCACCGTTCGGCCAGCTCCGGCTCACGTCGCGCCGCGGCGTTGATCGCGTGGTCGGCCAACGACGGGCGGCGCAGCGCGGCGACGGTGACGGCGTCGCCGGTCTGCTTGGCGCGCTTGAGCTGCTTCACGAGGGCGTTGCGGGCCGCGACGAACTCTGCCGGGGCGAGGCCGTAGAGCTCGCTGGCGCCCGCCGGGAGCGCCGTCACCCGACTCCCTCCGCACACGTCGTCACTCGCGCGACCTTAGGGTGCTCGGGGCCGGTGCCGACGTGAACACCGAGGACGGCAACACCTCGATCGGCGAGGTCTCCCCGGACGGGCCGGCACGGCCGGCTACTTCAACGGGCGCGACACACCTGCACCCGGCCGTCCTGCGTGCGCGTCTCCAGCACCGGCTGCGGACGGACTGCCGGCCCGCGCACCACCGAGCCGTCGCGCAGGCGGAACCTGCTCTGGTGCCACGGGCAGACCACGCACCCGTCGACGCGCTCGCCCTCGTGCAACGGACCGCCGCGGTGGGTGCACCGGTCGGCGAGGGCGCGCACGCTGCCGTCCTCCTCGGCGAGGAGCACCGGCTCACCGTCCACCGCGACCCCGGCCAGCGCGCCGTCGGCGAGGTCCGCGAGCGGCGCGGCATCGGTGAACTTGCTCGGGAACTCCTCGAACACCGTCGTGTCCACGCCGACGCCACGGGCGTAGGCGAGATGTCCACCGAGCCAACCGGCGGCGCCCGTCAGGCCCGCGCCGAGGAAGGACACGGCGACCCCGATCGTGTGGTGGCCGCGACGGCGAGCCAGCCAGCTCACCCCGTAGAGGCTGAGTGCGGTCGTGTTCAGCGACGCGTGGACGGCACCGACGCGGCGCTCGGCGTCGGTGGTGTCGAGCCAATCGCTGATGCCCGTCGTCGCTGCGGGCAGCGCCGACAACGCACCGAACCCGACGAGGCGCTGCGCGGCGCGCCACATCCCGCGGCCGCCGGCGATGTCGAGGTACGCGGCGGCGATCCACGATCCGATGGGCACGGCGACCAACGCCGGGTGCAGCGGATGGCCGAGCGGCGTCCCACTCGCGACGTCCTTCACGGGTCCCGAGGGCAATGCCCTGTGCAGGATCGGCGTCACCTTGTCGGCGATCCCGTCGATCCGCTTGTCGCCCTCGATCCGGCCGACAGCGCGCTCCAGGGCACCAGCAAGGGTTGCGATCCTCATGGCCGTTCGCTACCCGGACGCTGTTCACCCGAAACGGTGGCGGGCGGCGGGCCCCGCCATCGCTCCTCGACGGCGCAGCCGTCGTGACCTGGTGCGCCCGCTGCGACCGCACCTCGTCGACATCGGTACCGTTTGCGCGGGAACAACCACGAAAGGGGCGACCAGATGAGCGACAAGCCCTCATACCTGGGTCTGCTGAACGCAATCGCCGTTGGCGAGCTCGGCGGCGAGGTGCTCTTCAACGAATGGGCCGCTGCCACACCGGACGAGAACGTGCGCGCCGTGTTGCAGACGGTCGCGCTCCGCGAGGGCGAACACGCCAAGAGCTTTGCCAAGCGGATCAACGAGCTCGGCTTCTCGGTGATCCCCAAGGACGATCCCGGCCTGCCCGAGCGCTGCTCGATCGCCGGCTCCGCCGACCTCGACGACTGCGAGAAGTTCCAGCGCCTCGGCTTCACCAAGGCGCCGGCGGACAAGGACATCTTCTCCAACTTCTTCGACGACATCACCATGGACATCCAGACCGGTGAGCTGATGGGGCGCTACGTCTCCGAGGAGCGCGACACGGGCCGCATGCTGCGCTCGTGCTACGCCGCGATCTCGGCGCAGAACGGCAGCACCACGACCATCGAGGATCGGCTGCAGCGGATCGAATGCGCACTCGCCGAGCTCGCCGCCGCCACGTCCGCCGCAGCGCCCAAGGCCAAGTCGAAGCGGTGACCGCCGCGGCCCGGGAGCGCTCGACTCACCCGTCGGATCTGCCGGCGAAGGGCCGCAGCTCTCCCGTGTGATCGTGCAGCGCCACCGCGCGCTCGAGGACCTGCACGTCCGAACGGTCCACGAGATCGGCGAGCACCGCGTCGGTCACCCACAGCTGCGCGCAGTGGAGCGTGTTGGCGATCCGCGCCGCGCGCACCGTGGCGGTGTCGACCACGCCGGCGCCGCGCAGGCACAGCTGCCACGCATGGCGGTCGTCGTCGGCGACCACGGGCAGCTTGCCGCGCAGCAGGAACCCGGACGTGATCACGTTGGTGCGGGTCACCTCGTGGTCGATCACGTCGGCGAGGCGACGGGTGACGACGTCGGCCAGGCCCATCCCCGTCGCGTTGCCGTGGGAGGCCTTGGTCAGCGCGTGGCAGGCGATCATTGCGATCCGGGGCGTCGGGGGGTCGGGCTCGCCGGCGATCATCACCCGGCCGATGACGTTCGTGTCGATGCCGGCACCGCTGATGTCCTTGCCCATCACGTCGATCAGCAGCACGTCGAGCGCATCCACGGGGAGTCGTGGCGCGTGCGCCGCGGCGAGCTGCAGCAGCGCCGGCTCCACCGCCGCGATGCTGCCGGCGGGCACCGCCTGCACGACCATGGTCTGATCGAGCGCGTTCTCCACCACGGCCACGCCGAGCACGACGTTGCTGTTGGCGAGCAAGTGCTGGGCGACGCGAGGCATCAGCTCACGGAGCCCGGTCGTGCCGTAGGCGTGCAGTGCCTCGGCCTGGACCCGCTTGCCGAGGCCGATCGCGATCATCTTCATCAGGCCGCTCTCGTACGTGCCGTGGAAGTCGGTGTGCTGCTTGATCCGGTTGACGACGATCGTCGCCGACGCGCCCGCCGCGTGTGCATCGGTGACCACCGGCACCGGGAGGTCGTGCGTGCCGCCGACGGGCACGACGTTCATCGAGGAGCGGATCGTGCAGCCCTCCCAGCCGTCGACGAAGCCGTACGCCTCGAGCACCTCGCGCTGCCCCTCGGCAGTCGCACCGCCGTGACTGCCCATCGCGGGAACGAGGAATGGCGTCGCCCCTTGCGCGCGGACCCAGGCCACGATCCGGGCGACCACCGCGGCGAGGTTGCCGATGCCGCGCGAACCGACGGCGATCGCCACCTCGCTGCCCGGTTCGAGCACGACGCCGCAGTCGGTGAGCGTGCGGTCGGTCTGTGCGGGCACGTCGGCGAGCGACGGCTCGTCGAGCCGGATGCGGATCCGGTGGAAGAGCACGTCGTCGCTCATCGGGCGCCGGCTTCCACCCGCCCGGCGAGCTTCCATGCGTAGTTCAGCGCGTGGCGCAGCGAGTCGGTGAAGGCGATGCCCTGCCATGCGATGTCGAACGCGGTGCCGTGGTCCACCGATGTGCGGATGATCGGCAGCCCGAGCGTCACGTTCACCCCGGTGTCGAACGCGAGCAGCTTCATCGGGCCGTGACCCTGGTCGTGGTACATGCACACGATCGCGTCGTAGCGGTGCCGGTGCACCGCCTGGTGGAACACGGTGTCGGCCGGGTGCGGGCCGCTCGCGTCGATGGCAGCGGCCTGCGCCTGCGCGATCGCCGGCGCGATCTGCTCGGCATCCTCCACGCCGAACAGTCCGTGCTCGCCGGCATGCGGGTTGAGCCCGCACACCGCGATCCGCGGTCGCGGCAGGAAGCGGCGCAGGGTCGCGTCCGTCATCTCGATCACGTCGAGCACGCGCGCCGGACGGACGCGCTCGATCGCCTCGCGCAACGAGCAGTGCGTGCTGACGTGCGTGACCGCGAGCGAACTGCCGTCGGCGAGGGCCGCGGTGAGCATCATCGTCACCCGCGGTACGCCGCACAGCTGGGCGATCAGCTCGGTGTGGCCGACGAACGCGGGGTCGGTCAGCTGCGTCGCCTCCTTGTTCATCGGCATCGTCACGACACCCGCGACACGGCCGGCGAGTGCATCCTCGGTGGCGCGCACGACGTACTGCCGCGCCGCGGCGCCCGCGCGTCGGTCGAGTGCACCGGGCGCGTGATCGCCAGCCGCGAGCAGACCGAGGTCCACGACCTGCAGCGCACGTGGCCGTCGACCGGGACTGCGGTCGTCGCGGTCACCGTCGTGGACGTCGTGGCCGTCGTTGACGACGTGCAGTTCGACGTCGAGACCGAGCAGCGTCGCGCCGTGGCGGAGGATCGCCGCGTCGCCGTAGACGACCACGTCGTCGTCGAGGTCCCCGGCCGCGAAGCTGCGCAGCACGATCTCCGGACCGACGCCCGACGGGTCGCCCATCGTGATCGCCATCGGGACCCGTTCGGTCGTCATTGCGCCTCGCTGCCGGAGCGGCCGAGCAGGAGCTCGACCAAGGTGGTGGGACCTCCGAAACCGCCGGCCTTCGTGACGACCAGCGGACCGCTGCCGTCACCGCGCCGCGACCACGGCAACCCGGCCGCCACCGTACCGCCGACGAGCATCGGCGCGTCACCGAGCACGGCGGCCGCCGTGTCCCCGCCGACGATGACGAGCACGTCGAACCGACGCGTGGCGAGGAGCTCCCGTGCGGCCGCGCCGATCTGCGTCACCGCCTCCTCCGCGGCCGCCGCCGTGACGGACGGCGTGTCGGGGACCGGCGTGGTCATCACCGTGATCCCTGCGGCGGCACGGGCGCGCAGCACGTCGACCTGCGCACGGGCGACGGCGTGCAGGCTGCCACACACGACGAGCACCTCGCCGTCCATCGCCGCACTGCGGCGGTCCACAATCGCCGGGGTCGCACAGGACACCGCGACCGCTGCGGCGATGCTGCCCGCGGTGCCGGCGACACGGACGCCGGAGCTCGCCCGCCACGCGTCGGCGATCGTCGCGAGGTCGCGCTCCGTCGACGCGTCGCACACCGCGAAGGAGCCGGTGCCGGCCAGCCATGCGGTGACGGCCGCCTCGCCGGCGAGCTCCTCCACGGCCGACGCGCCGGCAGCCGCGAGGTGGACCGACGGTCGCGGTGAGGCAGCCCCGCGTCGTACGTCTTCGGCGCCAACCGGCACACCATCGACGTGCACGACGCCGCCCCGACACGTCCGCCCGACCGCGGGGAACGCGGGGACCAGGAGCACCCGGTCGCCCGTCGCGCGCTGCACGGCGACCAGCTCGTGCGCCCAGTTGCCGCGCAGCATCGAGTCGATCTTGTGCGCGTGCCGGCGCGCCGGAGCGGCGCCGGCGATCATCACCGCTCTCGCCGCCACCGACGGTTCGCGATGACGGCACGCCGCGTCGACCACCGCGGCTCGCGCCGCGCTGCTCGCCTCGACGTCGTTCGGCCCCGCCGGCACACCGACCGTCACCCACACCGGCCCGACGAAGCGCGCCGCCTCGCCGGCCACCTCGAGTGCACCACTGCGATCATCGGCGACGATCAGCCACTCGAGCACCCATCGAGTCTGCCAGCGCCCGCGTCCACAGCATCCACCCCGACCATTGGCGTCCACGGCGTCGTCACCGTCGGCACGATCACCGTTGGGCGCGATGGACGATGTCCAACTCCTCGGTCGACGATTCGCTCGCCGACGCCGACCCGGTGTCGGGCGGATCCGAGTCGCACCGTCGTCGTCCGAGTCGCACCGTCGTCGTCCGAGTCGCACAGCACGGCGCGAGTCGCTGCGTGCGGTTCTCCCGAGGGAGCGACTCGCGCCACGTCCAGCGACTCGGACGACGACGGGGCGACTCGGACGAGGCGGGTGCGCTCGGGCGCACCCATAGGCTCGGGCGGATGGACATCGCCGCGCTGCAGGACGTGATCGAGCGCACCTACGGCAACCGGGACCGGACGCGCGGGGTGCCGTCGACGGTGGCCTGGCTGTGCGAAGAGGTCGGCGAGCTCGCCCAGGCCGTGCGCAAGGGCACCCCGGACCAGCAGGCCCATGAGTTCGCCGATGTGCTCGCGTGGGTGGCGACGCTCGCCAACCAGATGGGCATCGACCTCACCGCCGCCATCCGCCGCTACGCGAACGGCTGCCCGCGCTGCGGGTCACTGCCGTGCACCTGCCCCTGACGCGCGCGCCGATCGGCCACCCGCTGGCGAGGGCGTGCTAGAGGAACAGCTCGGCGATCTGGACCGCGTTGAGGGCCGCGCCCTTGCGCAGGTTGTCGTTGGCGACGAACAGCGCCAGGCCGCGGCTCGGATCCTCGAGCGAGAGGTCCTGACGGATGCGCCCGACGTAGCTCGGGTCCTTGCCGGCCGCCTCGAGCGGCGTCGGGATGTCACTGAGCGCGACGCCCGGGGCCGCCCCGAGCAGTTCGAGCGCCCTGGCGACGCTGATCGGGCGGGTGAACTCGACGTTGAGGCTCAGCGAGTGGCCGGTGAAGACGGGCACGCGCACGCAGGTCCCGCTGACCCGCAGACCGGGGATGGCGAGGATCTTGCGGCTCTCGTTGCGGAGCTTCTGTTCCTCGTCGGTCTCGTGCTGGCCGTCGTCGACGATCTTGCCGGCGAACGGCAGCACGTTGAACGCGATCGGCCGGACGAACTTGTTCGGCGCGGGCATCGGCACCGAGCCGCCGTCGAAGGTCAGCTCGCGCGCCCGATCGACGACGTCACGCGCCTGCTTGTCGAGCTCGTCCACGCCGACCAGACCCGCGCCGCTGACGGCCTGGTACGTCGCCGCGACCAGTCGGATCAGCCCGGCTTCGTCGTGCAGCGGCTTCAGCACGGGCATCGCCGCCATCGTCGTGCAGTTCGGGTTGGCGATGATCCCGCGGTGGGCGTTGGCGATCTCGCCGGGGTTGACCTCGCTGACGATCAGCGGCACCTCGGGGTCCATCCGCCACGCCGACGAGTTGTCGATGACGGTGACGCCCGCGCTCGCGAACCTCGGTGCGAGCAGCTTCGACGATGCAGCGCCGGACGAGAACAAGGCGATGTCGAGACCGGTCGGGTCGGCGAGCTCGGCATCCTCGACGATCACGTCGGTACCCGCCCACGGCAGCGTGGTGCCCGCCGAGCGCGCCGACGCGAAGTAACGGATCTCCGTGATGGGGAACTTGCGCTCGGCCAAGATCGCCCGCATCACGGAACCCACCTGACCTGTCGCGCCGACCACACCGATCTTCATGGCCGACCAGGCTAACGGTGGTCCCGCGCACCCGATCCGGATTATGCCGACCTGATGTGCCCCTCCGGCGGTACGTGTCATCCGTCCAGCTGATCGGGGCGGACCGAGCACCGCTCCCGGCGACCGGCGACCGCCGACCGGCGACCGGCGCCCGTGCGGCCGGCAGTCGATGCCGTCAGCTGGACGTCGCGGTGGAGGCGGCGACCGACGCCGGGACCGGTGTGGCGACGTCCGCGACGAGCCACCAGTGGCTGCGGTTGACGCCCTCGAACACCGCGTCGGTGACGCCGGCGAGCCCGTACGGGCGCCGCTGCGGCGAGCGCACGATGCGTGCGTTCGCGAGCTGTGGGCCCACCGCCTGCAGCACGCTCATCGGGGTCAGCCGGTTGGCCTGCCAACCGACGCGGGCGGCGACCCGCCAGCGCGCCAGCGCACCGCCGATGAGCGGCACCTTCCACAGCGCGCGGACGACCTTGCCCGCGGGCCAGAGGATGACGTCCGAGTCGACCCACGTGCGGTAGTTCAACGCGATCCGCCCGCCGGGCCGGGCGACCCGGACGGCCTCGCGCGTCAACGCGATGGCGTCCTCGCGGTGGCAGTGCTGGAGCGTGATGTAGCTGAACACCACGTCGGCGGCGCCGTCGGCGATGTCGAGCGTGCGCCCATCGGGCACCGACACCGTGCTGAGCCGGCCCGGGATCCCGAACTGGGCGACCGTCTCCCGGCAGCGCTCGAGGAACGCCGCATCCAGGTCACTGGCGATCACGTGCCGGTAGTGGCGGGTGAACGCGGCCGTCATCCGGCCGATGCCGGAGCCGATCTCGACGATCGAGCGGCCCTCGCCCGACGGCAGCTCGAACGCCTGGAGGAACGCGCCGACCTCGTGATCACCCGTGCTGACGAACTCGGCGAGGCTGAGGTCGTGACCCGTCACGTTGTTGAACACCCACCCGGTCTCGCGCACGACGTCGTCGGCTGATGGTTGCTGCTCCGAGGCAGTACCCGCGGCGCGCCAGGGGACGTGTTGCTTGCGGGCCATGTCCTCCACAGTGTGGCAGGGCTCAGCGACGTTCGGGAAGCGGCGCGGAGTAGTCGACGCCGGAGTCCAGCCCGAACGCGGTGTGCAGCGACCGGGCGGCGCGCTCCATGTCCGCCCCGGCGACGACCACGCTGATCCGGATCGTGGAGGTGGAGATCATCAGGATGTTGATCTCCGCGTCCGCGAGCGTGCGGAACATCTTCGCGGCGACGCCCGGGCTCGACTTCATCCCCGCACCGACCAGGCTGACCTTGGCGATGCCGTTGTCGTGGGTGACGCCGCGCGCCCCGATCGCGGTGGCGACGTCGCCGACGATCGATTCGGCGACGGCCATGTCGGCCTTCGGCATCGTGAAGCTGATGTCGGTGGTCCCGTCGTGGCTGGTGTTCTGCACGATCATGTCGACGTTGACGTTGGCGTCGGCGAGCGCCTCGAACAACGACGCCGAGATGCCGGGCCGGTCCGGCACGGCGAGGATCGTCACCTTCGCCTCGCTGATGTCGCTGACGACGCCGGAGATGATCGGATCTTCCATGCTGGGCTCCTGAGCGGTGACCCACGTGCCCGGCTCCCAGGTGAAGGCGGAGCGCACGTGGAGCGGGACGTGGTGGTTGCGGGCGAACTCGACGCTGCGCAGCGCGAGCACCTTGCTGCCGGCCCCTGCCATCTCGAGCATCTCGTCGAAGTTGACGTGGGCGAGCTTGCGCGCTTGGGGCACGATGCGTGGATCGGCGGAGAACACGCCGGTGACATCGGTGTAGATCTCGCACGCATCCGCGTCGAGCGCCTGGGCCAGGGCCGACGCGGTGAGGTCGCTGGCGCCGCGTCCCATCGTCGTGATCTCCTTGTCGAGGCTGACGCCCTGGAACCCGGCGACGA
>JAODBQ010000452.1 GCA_025464045.1 Ilumatobacteraceae bacterium | reverse complement strand
TCGACGCGGTCAGTGGCGTCGGCGAGCTGCTGGTGCGCGGGCAGAACGTGGTGCACGGCTACTGGAACGCGCCCGAGCAGACCGCCGCCGCGTTCGTCGGCGGATGGCTGCACACCGGCGATCTGGCGCGCGTCGACGAGGACGGCTTCGTGCAGATCGTCGACCGCAAGAAGGACATGGTCAACCGGGGCGGCGAGAACGTGTATTGCGTCGAGGTCGAGAACGCGCTGGTGCAGCATCCCGACGTCTTCGAGGTCGCGGTGCTCGGCGTGGCCGACGCGATGATGGGCGAGAAGGTCGGCGCGGTGATCGTCCCCCGGCCCGGCACGACGCCGAGCGCCGCCGCGATCCGTGGCTGGGCGCGGGAGCTGATCGCCGACTTCAAGGTGCCGCAGTACATCACCTTCCGCGACGAGCCGCTCCCCCGCAACGCCGGCGGCAAGGTGCTCAAGCCGGCCCTCCGCGACGCCACGGTGTGGGGAGCCGAGCTGCGCTGAAACGCTCAGGCCGTCGGCCTCGACGACCGCGAAGACGGTGGCGTCTCCACCGCCAGCACCACTGGCGCACGCCCGATGGTCCGAGTCGGACGGTCCGGGTCCGAGTCGCAACGGAGGGCGCGAGTCGCTGGACGTGGCTTTGCCTGGTGAGCGACTCGCGCCGCTCCGAACGACTCCGACACCGACGTTCCGACTCGGACTCGGACTCGGACTCGGCCGACGCCAGTCCCGGTAGCTGTCTCGCGGACGTGGGCACCGACGACGAGGTGGCCGGCATGCCCAGCGGCCGATGCCGTCGGGCGCCGGGTCGGGCGCGGATCTCACCGCGAGGTTCAGACGGATCGGTCGAGCACGGTCAGTCGAGCACGAACCGGATCCGTCGGTTGCGCTTGCCCTTGCTCTCCACCTTCATGATCCGGAACGGGCGCGACGCACCGGTGTTGGCGAGGTGCGTGCCGCCACACGCCTGACGATCGATGCCGTCGATCTCGATCACCCGCAGCTGGCCGTCGGGTGTCGGCGGCGGGGCGACGGAGAGGCTGCGCACGAGTCCGGATGTCGCATCCGCCTCGACCGCCGCGACGTAGATGCTGCGCACCTCGACCTCGCGGCGGATGATGTCGTTGACGTCGGTGTCGAGGCTGCGCAACACGTCGTTGTCGATCTCGGTCAGGTCGAAGTCCATCCGGCCGGTGCCGTCGTCGTTGATCTGCGCGCCGGTGACGAGCGTGCCGGGGAAGCGCTCGAACACGATCGCGTTGAGGATGTGCGAGTCGGTGTGCAACTGGGCGACGCGCGACCGGCGGTCGGCATCGACGCGCACGAGCACCTCGCCGCTGAGCTCGACGGGGGCGCCGAGCAGGTGCCACACCACCTCGTCGTCCGACTCGACGCCGGTGATCGGCACGATGCCCCCGGCGTGCTCGATCCATCCGGTGTCGCTGACCTGGCCGCCACCGCCCGGATGCAGCGCGGAACGATCGAGCAGCACCCGGCCCGGTTCCGCGGCGAGCACGACCGCCGCGTGCTCGTGCATGTCCGGGAACTGGTGGCACAGGTAGACAGCCATCGCCGCAACCTACCCAGCCGCGCCGGCGCCGTCGACGCGACGGCGGAGCATCGCGATCAGCGCGTCGTTGCCGGACCCCTGCGCCGCGGCCAACGGGGTCAGATCGTCGTAGCCGAGCCAGTGCGGGTCCGCCGCGGCCACGAGCGCGTCGATCGCCTCGACGTCATCACAGCTCGCAGCCCAGTGCAGCGGCGTCTCCGCGTGCCGGCCGACGAACGGCGCGTCGAGATCGGCGCCTGCGTCGACGAGCGTGCCGATCGTCGCCGCGATCCGCGGCAGGTGACCGGGGAAGTCGGTCGCGACGTGCAGCGGCGTGCGCGCCTGGCGTTCGTCGCCGATGCGTGCGGTCGCCAGCTCGGGATCGGCGGCGAGCAGCGCACGGAGCCCAGCCGCGTCGCCTCCGATGATCGCGGCGGTCAACGGGGCGACGCGCGGATCGTCGCTGGCGATGAACACCGTCGAGGTCTACCACCGTCGCCGCGCCCAGGCGCGGCGCCGAAATCGACGCGCGGTACGCGGGGCAGCGCCCTACGTTCGCTCGATGGATCCCACCAACGCATCCGTTCGATCGCGCATGCGCGCCGACCTCACGACGGCGATGAAGGCGCGAGACGGCGACGCGGTGCGGACGTTGCGGACGGCGCTCGCCGCCATCGCCAACGCCGAGGCACCGCCGGTCGAGTCCGCGCCGCGTGACGTGGTCGGCCGGCTCGTCGAGCACCACCGGATCGACCTCACGGACGACGACGTCGAGGCAGTCCTGCGCGCCCAGACCGCCGACCGCGCCGACACTGCCGCGACGTACCGGGCGAACGCCCGCGACGTCGAGGCCGACGCGTTGGAGCACTAGATCACGCTGATCGAGCACTACCTGCGCTGAGTGTCGACGACCGCTGCCAGGACCGCGGCGCCGACCGCGGGCTCAGGCTTCGTCGGCAGCGGCGGCGAACTTCGTGCCGTCGAGGTAGTAGCGGCGGGCCCAGATGCCCGTGCCGTGCTCGTCCTCGACGGGCATCCGCCACGTCGAGACCTTGCTCGTGGTGAGGCTCACACCGAGCAACGCGCGGGGCTGGTCGTCGGTGCCGGTGACGTATGCCCGGGCCCCCTCCTCGGGCACGTAGCGGCGGGCGATGTCGAGGTACAGGTCGCGCCAGACGTCGTCCTCGCCCGGCTCGTGGAGGATCTCGACGGTCCCCTGCACGGTCACCTTGCGGTACGGCAACGCCTCCTCGTCGATAGTCAGACCGATGCGCGGGTCGCGGCGGACGTTCTCGAGGAGCACCGTGCGCAGTCGCGGGGTGAAGACGATCCGGCCCTCGTGGTGGATGAACCACAACGGCACGTTGCGCGGCATCCCGTCGGCATCGACGGTGGCGATGCGCACGAGGTGCCCCGGCTCGGCCAAGAACGCGTCGGTCTCCTGATCGGTCAGCTTCGGCATCTCTTCCCCCCGGTGTCGCGCGGGCCGGACGGCCCTGTCCGTGGGATCGTAGGAGCGCTCGACCATCACATGTCACTCGGCCCGTTGTGACTGTCGATCACCTGTGGCCGGGTGGCGGCCCAGCCCGCCGCCCACGCCGCTGATGACCGCGGGGTGGCCGTGCACGGTGTACCCCACCCGCGGCGCGCCGGCGCGGACCTGGCCCTCGAAACCGCCGCTGATCTCGAGCCCGGTGTAGACGAACCGAGGTCGTTCGAGACGCGGTTCAGGCGAACCTCGTGGACGACCGGCGCACGGTACGGACGTGAGGCCTCTTGCGTCACGTCCTCGGCGGCCGTCGCCGATCCGTTCCGTCCGGTCCG
>JAODBQ010000419.1 GCA_025464045.1 Ilumatobacteraceae bacterium | reverse complement strand
CAGGGCGCGCCGCGTGACCTTGTCGAGGGCGATCAGGCGGGCCTTGCCACCGATCTCCTTGTGCGGTTCCGCCTCGAACAGCGCGTACGCCGGGACCTGCACGAAGTTGAAGAAGTACAACATCCCGATCCAGACGATCCCGACGAGGATGTGGAGCCAGCGGAAGCCGAAATCAGCGAGTGCGTCACGGCTGAAGAAGCCGGTGTAATCAGCAAGCACTTTCCGTACCCCTCTCTTGTGAAAACCACGTGATGGGGAACGTAGCACCAACGAGCAGGCCCTGTCGCATACCTGCGCGGCGTCGATCTCACGCACGGTGGTCGACGGATACGACACCCACAGTCACTCCATCGGGTGCCTCCTCACACGACCCGGGGTCGTCGTTGCCGAGCACGCATCCGGCGGACCTTCGGGAACCAACCTCTACGCTGACCCGCAATGGCCCACGAATACATCTACACCTGCTACAAGCTGGCCCGCTTCTATCCGCCGGACCGCACCGTGCTGGAGAACATCTCGCTGTCGTTCTACCCCGGCGCCAAGATCGGCGTGCTCGGGGCGAACGGCGCCGGCAAGTCGAGCCTGCTGCGGATCATGGCCGGTCTCGACGACGGCTACAGCGGCGAGGCCCGGCTGACCCCAGGGTTCACCGTCGGCTACCTCGCCCAGGAGCCCGAGCTCGACCCGTCCAAGGACGTCAAGGGCAACGTCATGGACGGTGTGGCCGGGGTCCAGGGGATCATCGATCGGTACAACGAGGTCATGGCGATGTGGGCCGATCCCGACGCCGACTACGACAAGATCGGGTCCCTGCAGGCCGACCTCGAGGACAAGATCGCCGCCACCGACGCGTGGAGCCTGGAGCGCAACGTCGAGATCGCCATGGACGCGCTGCGCTGTCCGCCCGACGACGCCGACGTGACGACCCTGTCCGGCGGCGAGCGCCGCCGCGTCGCGCTGTGCCGGCTGCTGCTCAGCCACCCGGACCTGCTGCTGCTCGACGAGCCGACCAACCACCTCGACGCGGAGAGCGTCGAGTGGCTGGAGCGGTTCCTGCAGGACTACTCCGGCACCGTGGTGGCGATCACCCACGACCGCTACTTCCTCGACAACGTGGCCAAGTGGATCCTCGAGCTCGACCGCGGTCGTGGCATCCCGTTCGAGGGCAACTACTCGAGCTGGCTGGAGCAGAAGCAGGAACGCATCGCCCGGGAGGAGAAAGGCAACGAGGCACGGGCGCGGACCCTCGCACGCGAGCTCGAGTGGGTGCGGATGTCGCCGAAGGCGCGTCAGTCGAAGGGCAAGGCCCGCCTGTCCGCCTACGAGCGGTTGCAGTCCGAGGCGGAGGCCGCGGAGCGCGGCCCGGACAAGCTGGAGATCGCGATCCCGGTCGGCAAACGCCTCGGCGACACGGTGATCGAGGTGTCCCAGCTGCGCAAGGGCTTCGGCGACCGGTTGCTCATCGAGGATCTCTCGTTCACCCTCCCCCAGGCCGGGATCGTCGGGATCATCGGCCCGAACGGCGCCGGCAAGACGACGCTGTTCAAGATGCTCACCGGGCAGGAGATGCCCGACGACGGCAAGGTCACCATCGGCGAGACCGTCGAGCTGGCGTACGTCGACCAGTCGCGGGATGTGCTCGACCCGGACAAGACCGTGTTCGAGGAGATCACCGACGGGGTCGAGCACATGAAGGTCGGCAACCGCGAGATCCACGGCAGGGCGTACTGCGCGAGCTTCAACTTCAAGGGCAGCGATCAGCAGAAGCGCGTCGGCGACCTGTCCGGTGGCGAGCGCAACCGGGTCCACCTCGCCAAGGTGCTCAAGGACGGCGGCAACGTACTGCTGCTCGACGAGCCGACGAACGACCTCGACGTGGACACGCTGCGTGCGCTCGAAGCGGCACTGGACAACTTCCCGGGCTGCGCCGTCGTGATCAGCCACGACCGCTGGTTCCTCGACCGCATCGCCACGCACGTCCTCGCGTTCGAGGGCGACAGCCAGGTGCGCTGGTTCGAGGGCAACTTCAGCGAGTACGAGACGTGGCGGCGCAAGGAGCTCGGCGTCGGCGCCGAGACGCCGCACCGGATCAAGTACAAGCCCCTCGCGCGCTGACGCTGCGGCGCGCCACGCTCGTCGGGCAGAATCGTCTCGTGGCCAAGACCCTGATCACCAGACTCTGCGCAGCGGTGTTCGTCTGCGGCATCGCGGGGATCATCGTCACCTCGATCGTCAACAACAACAACGCGCTCGTGCTCACGTTCGGCGGAGGCATGACGCTCGCCGCGGTCGTGCTGATCGCGATCAACTCGGTCACCAACCGCGAGCGGATCGATGCGTTCGCCGAGGCCGACGCCGAGCAGCTCGAAGCCCGGATCGACGCATTGGTCGCCGGCGGCGCGGACGAGATCGCGGTTCGCGCGCTGGTGCGCGACGCGATGCGTCTCGGTCGTTGACCGGACCGTGCCTCCGGTCAGCCAGACTGGGGCGGTGGACGTCGACAGTGCCGAGCTCGTGACCCGGCGCGACGAGACCGATGCCGCGCTCGCCACGCGGCTGGCGGTCGAGGCGGGACAGATCCTCGTCAACGTTCGCGACGC
>JAODBQ010000392.1 GCA_025464045.1 Ilumatobacteraceae bacterium | reverse complement strand
TCGTCGCGCAACCGCAACCTGCTCGGCTCGGTGCCGTTCGTCAACCCGGTCGCCTACTCGATCATCGGGTTCTCACGGGTCGTGCTCGTGGCGATGGTGCTGTACCTCGTCGGACGTTGGTACGGCCCGAAGGCGCTCGGCTGGGTGGAGAACCAGCTCGGCGAGCTGCCCGCCGTCTACCGCTGGGCGCAGACCGGCCTCGACCGGGCCGGCTGGTTGCTCGTCCTGCTGATGCCGGGGAGCAACCTGGTGTGCCTGCTCGCCGGCCATCGCCGGATGGCGTTGCGCCGGTTCGTGCCGATGCTCGTGGCCGGCGCCGTGCTCAAGCTCGTCGCGCTCTGGATCGGAGGACGGATCTTCGATCACCAGATCCGCTCCTTCTTCGACTTCATCGACGGGTACCAGTGGTGGCTCGTGGCCGCGGCGTTCCTGCTGACGATCCTCCAGGGCGCCCGGCGTGCCAAGAAGGCCCCCGTCCGGCTGACCGAGGTCGTCGCCGACGTCACGGCTGGCGACGTCACGGCTGGCGACGTCACGGATGGCGACGTCACGGCTGCGGCGACCCCGCCGGTGGCGAGCCCGCCGGCGCCGATGCCGCCGAACTCCGAGGTGTCCCCCACGTCGACCGCGACGTAGCCTGCGGCCATGGCCCAAACTGCACTCGGGGGCAACCCCGTCCACACCGTCGGAGAGCTCCCCGAGATCGGCACCCCGACACCGGCGTTCCAGCTCACGACGGGCGATCTGAGCGAGGTCGGGCCCGCGGACTTCGCGGGCAAGCACGTCGTGCTGAACATCTTCCCGAGCATCGACACCCCGACCTGCGCGACGAGCGTGCGCACGTTCAACCAGCGCGCGGCAGCGCTCGACAACACCGTCGTGCTGAACGTCTCGGCCGATCTGCCGTTCGCGCAGAAGCGCTTCTGCGGCGCCGAGGGCATCGAGAACGTGCAGGTCGCCTCGTCGTTCCGCAGCGACTTCGGTTTGAAGTACGGCGTGGCGATGGCCGATGGCCGCCTCGCCGGCCTCCTCGCCCGGGCAGTGGTCGTGCTCGATCCCTCGGGCGACGTGGTCTACACCCAGCTCGTGCCGGAGATCGCCAACGAACCGGACTACGACGCCGCCATCAACGCCCTCGGCTGACGACCCGCCGGACCCGCTGGCGGCGCGACCGCGGCGCCACGGCTGCGACCGAGGCGGGGTCGAGGCCGGGTCGAGGCGGGGTCGAGGCGGGTCGAGGCGGGGTCGAGGCCGCCGCCCAGTCGTGGCCGCCGTTTCGATCGAGGTCGGCGTACTGGTCATCGTCGGACCGAGGCCGGCTCGCTCACGTCGTGACCGGTTGGTTCACAGGTAGGCGTCGAGGCCCTCGGTCAGGCCGGGGTGATCGGCGACGCGCTTGCACGCGAGGAGCACGCCGGGCATGTAGCTGGCCCGGTCGTAGCTGTCCTGGCGGATGGTCAACGTCTGTCCTGCGGCGCCGAGGATCACCTCCTGGTGCGCGACCATGCCGCGCATCCGCACCGAGTGGATGCGGATCCCCGCGGGACCGACGCCACCGCGGGCGCCGCTGAAGACCTCGTGCTGGGTCGGATCGTTCGCCCACTCCCCCGAGGCGGCGGCCATCCGCTCCGCCGTGGTGACCGCGGTGCCGGACGGGGCGTCGACCTTCTGATCGTGGTGCAGCTCGATGATCTCCGCGGTGTCGAAGTAGGGCGCAGCCTGCTCGGCGAACCGCATCATCAGCACCGCACTGATCGCGAAGTTGCTGGCGATCAGGCAGTTGCTCGTCACGAACGCGGCGCGGACCGCGGCGATGTCGTCGGCGCTCAACCCGGTCGTGCCGACCACCGCGTGGATCCCGCGCGCCGCCAGCCACGGCAGGTTCATCCGTGCCGCGGCGGCGACGGTGAAGTCGACGGCCACCTCGCAGCCGGCGTCGGCCAACGACTGCACGTCGGCGCTCACCGTCACGCCGCTGCGGTCCTGGCCCGCGGCGTGCGCGTCGATCGCCGCCACGAGCTCGAGTGCCGGGTCGGCCGCCACCGCGGCGCACACCGAGCTGCCCATCCGCCCGCCGGCGCCGACCACACCGATCCTGATCGCCCCTGTCGCGTCCATCGTCGCGAAACGTAGCCCGTGGGGCATCGACTAGAACTGGTCCATGAGCTTCCTCGACAAGGCGAAGGCAAAGGCGGCCGAGCTGGCCGGGACGGTGAAGGACAAGGTCGACGACTTCAAGGAGGGCCGCAAGGTGGAGGACCTCCTCCAAGACCTCGGCCGGATCACCTACCGTCGGCACACCGAGCGGTCCGAGCCTGGCGACGCCGAGGCGATCGACCAGCTCGTGGCGGAGCTGAAGAAGCTCGAAGCCGAGGGTGTCGTGGTCCTCGCGCCCGTGGAGCCGGAGCCGGAGCCGGCCGTCGAGCCGGCGGCGGATGCCGAGCCGACGTTCGCCGCACCCGCGGGCGACGGGACGTCGATGCCGATGCCACCACCGCCGCCGCCGGCGGTGTAGCCCGCCC
>JAODBQ010000367.1 GCA_025464045.1 Ilumatobacteraceae bacterium | reverse complement strand
AACGACCGACGGTATTGCTTCTTCATGGCGGCCCCGGCTTCGACCATTCGACGTACAAGGGCGCCGACGCTATGGTCCTCGATGACGTCGCCCAGGTCGTGTTCTACGACCACCGCGGTAACGGCCGTAGCGACCGCGGGACCCCCGAGCAGTGGACCCTCGACACGTGGGCCGACGACGTCGTTCGCCTCTGCGACGCCCTCGAAATCGTCAAACCCGTCGTGGTCGGCGCATCGTTCGGCGGTTTCGTCGCTCAGCGCTACCTCGCACGTCATCCAGACCACCCGAGCAAGGTGGTGCTCGCCTGCACATCCGCCCGGCTCGACGTCGAAGCGATCTCCACCCGGTTCACGCAGCTCGGTGGAGAGGCCGCAGGCGCGGCAGCCCGCCAGTTGTTCGGTGGCGACATCAGCGTGATGCCGGCGTTTCTGGAGCACTGCATCCCGCTGTATGCGACCGAGCCGCCCGACCCCGACGCCATGGCGCGGGCGGTGATGAACCCGGAGCTGATGGCCCACTTCTTCACCGGGGAAGCCACCACGATGGACCTGCGCACCGGCCTCGCTGTGGCCGAATGCCCGGTCCTCGTGCTCGGCGGCGAACTCGACCCTGTCATGCCACGAGAGATGGTGCGCGAGATGGTCGGCGCGTTGCCACCCAACTCGACACAATTCGAGGAAATACCTGGCGTCAGCCACCTCCAAGTCGCCGGTCGACCCGCCAGCAACCTCGTCAAAGCGTTTATCCAGAACACCGCATAAACCCGTCACACATACGGCAACTCGCTCACACCGCTTCAAGCCCGACGCCGACCAGTTGAGATGCGTGGGGCGTGAACAAAGCGTGAGCCTGCCGACTCGCTCGCGGGACTACTCGGGTCGATCCGGATAACCCGCCGCTCCAGCGAGGCAAAGAGACGCCAGCTTTGTCCTCGGCCGCCTCCGAGCGGCCGCCCGCGAGCGTCTACCAAGCCCCGCCTGCTCATGCGCCCTCCGCTCTTGCCGCCGGCAGAAAATCGTAGCTGCCGCAGCGCCGGGGGCGAACGCCTGAGGTTGCCGCGAGGAAGCTCCTGACTGAACCGTGTGCCGAACTGCCGGGCAATGTCGCGGTGCTGGCCGCGATGATGTCCGACATGGAGAATGTGCGGGTTGTCGCCGCCGACAAGGTCGAGGTCGTCGTCGCTCATACCGAACGCGCGACCCTGCGCGTCGGCGACGTGTACGTCAAGATCGACGCTGATCCGACTCGCACGGTCATTGAGGTCGAGGCGATGGCGATCGCGCCGATCCCGACACCGGAGATCCTGTGGCGCAAGCCACCCGCGCTCGCACTCGCGGCCCTCCCAGGGGTAGCACTCGGTCATCTCGGCGACCCGTCGACCGCGTCGCCGGCGGCGTGGGCCGCAGCGGGTGCCGCGGCCCGGACTCTGCACGGCGCGCCGTTGCCGCCGTGGCCCGGTCGTAGCGCCGATGACCTCGCAGCGCGGCTCGCCGAGGAATGCGCGTGGCTCCTCGCCCACGACGTCCTTCCCGCCACCGTGGTCACGCGCAACCAACGGCTGGCCGAGACCGCGCTGCGGCCATGGACACCGGTGTTCATCCATGGCGACCTGCAGGTCGACCACGTCTTCGTCGACGGTGACACCGTGACTGGTGTCATCGACTGGTCCGAGGCGTCCCGAGGCGACGCGCTGTTCGATCTCGCCACGCTGACGCTCGGGCACCCAGAGCACCTCGGCGACGTCGTCGCCGGCTACGGCGCCGCCGTCGACCGCGACCTGATCCGCGCCTGGTGGTCGCTGCGCTGCCTCACCAACATCCGCTGGCTGACCGAGCACGGCTACGGCATGCCCGAGACGTTTCCCGAGGTCGCCGTCTTGAGATCGCAGACGTGAGGCGGACGAGGACCAGGGTGCACTCACGAGCCTCGCGGTCCAACGCGAAGCGCGCGACGCGACACGCGCGACGCCTCCTATGAGCAGTCGAGAACGACGCCGAATCGAGCATGCTCTCGCGTCCGAGAACGCCGGGCACTCCGACGCGCTGGAGCTGGCCGTCTACGCCCGCAATTCACGTGCAACGTTTGGTTGCAGTTCGTCGTCCGGTCTGCTACGTTGAAACGCAACCAAACGTTGCGGGAGAGTGTCATGGAGTTCGGGACGATCGAGCGAGAGTTGTTCATCGAGGCCTCGCCCGAGGTGGTGTTCGCACGCCTGCAGCGAATCAAGACGATCCCCGAGGCAGCCGAGCGCCGACGGACGCGTTGACCACCGGCCCGACGCCCGGGCGCCGAACGCTCACAACAGGCGAGCCCGATCCGACCCACCATCAGGAGGAACCACCATGTCACTCACCCCGATCGTCTCACCATCAGAGTGGACCACCGCACGCCAGGCGCTGCTGGTCATGGAGAAGGAGCACACGCGATCGCGCGACGCGCTCGCTGCGCAACGGCGGCGCATGCCGCGCATGGCCGTCGAGCACGAGTACGCGTTCGACGGACCGGACGGACCCGTGAACCTGCTCGACTTGTTCGAGGGTCGCAGCCAGCTGATCATCTATCGCTTCTTCTTCGAGCCCGGCGTCTCGGGCTGGCCGGACAGCGGCTGCCCCGGTTGCTCGCTGATGGCAGATCAGACCGCGCACCTGGCCCACCTCAACGCACGGGACATCACCTTCGCCCGCGTCTCGCGCGCGCCCCAGGCTGACATCGAACGGCTGAAGGCGAAGATGGGCTGGGCCGGACCCTGGTACACGATCACCGACCAGTTCGACATCGACTTCGACGTGGACGAGTGGCACGGCACGAACGTGTTCATCCGCGACGGCTCGACGGTCTTCCGGACGTACTTCGTCGACGCCCGTGGAGACGAGGCCCTCGGCAGCACGTGGAGCTACCTGGACCTCGCACCGCTGGGACGCCAGGAGAACTGGGAGGATTCGCCGGACGGCTTCCCACAGTCGGCCCCGTACGCCTGGTGGCGGCGCCACGACGAATACGAGGCTGACCTCGACCCGTGGGGTGGACAGGTGGAGGAGAAGCGGGCGGCGACCAAGCAGCACGCGCGTCGCGTCGCCGGTGAGGCGACGTCGTGATCGCGCACGTGGCAGGCCTTCCCATCGAGGAGCTGCTCCCGGTGGCCACCGTGGCCGGGAGCGCGCTGATGCTGGCTCGATCCCGACTGGCGATGCGCCTCCGACGCCCGAAGCCGGTGATCGACGACGTGCCTCATCTCGACAAGAGCTGACAAATGCCGTCCCGCCGACGCGACGCAATCGTCGACACCGCAATCCGAACGATCGCGTCGGCCAGACGCCGAGAACGACGCCAAGCACCCTGCAGATCATCGGCAACGGCAACAAACCCGCCGGGATCCCACTCGTCCCACGCACCGCCCGCACCGTCGATCTCGCTATCGGCGAACGCCACGACGGTCCGATCCTGCTGCGCCACGATGGACACCGCCTCGACCCACGCACCGCCCACCGCTGGGTTCGTACCATCGGCAACGAGCCGGCCTCGAGCGAGTCCACCCGCACATCCTCAGAGTGGCGTTCATCATGGCTGCCCGCGACGCTGGTGTCCCACTGCGCGACGGTCAGCTCGCTGCCCGCCACGCCGACCCGAGAACCACCACCATCTACGACCGGCGACGGCAGAACTACGACCGCCACGCCGCGTACGCGGTCGTCGCGTTCGTCACCAACGGCTGAACCGCTGGCGGAGCGTCGAACCATGCGGCGCTCCGCCCTCTCCGATAGCAGAGCCGATCATCGGGAACCCGCGTATCCGAGAACGCCGGCTCGTTCGGCGTTGGCGCCAGTGTCGGCTCCGGCTTCGTCTTGCTTCACGACAGCCACATGGGCGCCGCTGTCGTCGAAGCCCCGAAGCATCCGGGCGCTATTCTTCGGACCGGTTCTCGTCGAAGCCATCCGCGACCGCCTGCGCATCGGACTCCGCGGCGATCCACTCCTCCACGCCCGGCGTCTCGTCGACCTCGTCGACCTCGTCGTCGCCCACATCGCTCATGATTCCTCCTCCATCGCGGCAGGCGGCATCCAGCAGCGATCCGGGTGCCGCAGCAGCACCGTTCAACCTATATCGCCGTCCCTCAACGTCTCGTCGACTCACCCATGAGGGGTGTCCGGGAATCCCGTGTCCCGGCCGCTGACGCCGCGTCTGAGAACGCCGGTTGGACACCTCATTTCGGACGTTCGAGTGCGTTGGACCATGAGGGCGGGCCGTCGGCACCCCTGATCGCCCAGCGGACGAACTTGGTTGGGCCCATCGCGAGCGCAAGATCGGCC
>JAODBQ010000314.1 GCA_025464045.1 Ilumatobacteraceae bacterium | reverse complement strand
CGGTGCGCACCGACAGGAACAGCACGTCGGCGATCTCCTTGCTGGTGCGGCCCTCGGCCGCCAGCAACGCCACCTCGCGCTCGCGCGCGGACATCGGTACGACGGCTTCGACCATCACCGAGCCCGGGGTGCGCGCCGCCTGGCAGCGCGCGAGCAGTGCTGCCGCACGACCACCTGCCGCCGCCGCGCCGCGTTGGTCGCCGGCACGGCGCAGGCTGTCGATCAGGGCCACCTCGGCCTCCGCGGCGACGAGGTTGGCGCCGATCGCGGCGAGTGCCCCAGCCGCAGTCGCCAGCGCGTCGGCGGTGCGGGTGGCGATCGCCCTCGCGAACGTCAACCACCCGGCGACGAGCGCTCCATCGACCGAGGTGGCCAGTTCGTCGAGCAGCCGATCGTCCCACTCGACATCCCCGAGGCGCACCCCTTCGACCAGCGCACTGGCCGCCATGTACGGCTCGCCGCGGTCGAGTGCAGCGGCGACGGCGCGCCGGAGCACGTCCCGCGCCTCGCCGCGCCGGCCGAGCGCGGCGAGGCACCAGGCCCGCCCGATGGACTCCTCGGTATCGCCGTAGCTCAACCCGCACGTCGACGCGTCGAGGTCGGCGAGGGCCGCCGCGGCAGCCGCGGCGTCGCCGAGCTGACCGATCGCCGTCGCCAAGCCCGCGTTGGCGAGACGTCGCACGGGCTGGAGGTTGATCTCGGCCGCCGCGTGCAAGGCCTCGGCGAACCACAGCTTGGCGTCGCCCAGCCGGCCGGTCTTCAGCGAGCTCTCGCCGAGCAGCGTGGCGTGCAGCGAGCGCATGAACGGCACGCGCTCCTCCTCGGCGGTCGCGTGCGCGCCGGCTACGACCGCGTCGGCATCGGCGAAGCGGCCGAGGCCGACCAGCGCGACGCCGCGTGTCAGCAGGTGGGTGTTCGGGTCGAGGAACGCCTTCGGGTCCGGCAGCGACATCTGCACCTCGTACGCGTGCATCGAGACGCGCACCGCCTCGTCGAGGCGACCCTGCAGGCTGAGCGCGGTGGAGCGTGCGCCGGCGCCGAGCATCAACGAGTACGGCTCCGGTGGCTCGGGTCCGAGCAGCTCCAGCGCACGCCCGGTGGATCCGTCGTAGACGATCGCGCTCGCTTCGAGGATCTTCGCAGCCACGTCCATGCCCGCCGCGGCGAGGGCCTCGCTGTGCTGGTGCACCACCCGTTGCGCGGCTCGCGCGTCGCAATGACCCCACACGAGGTTGTTCACCCGGACGGCCACGACCAGCAGGCGCAGATGCGTCGGCAGGTCGTCGCGTTCGAGCGCGGCGGCGGCCACCGTCTCGGCCTCCGCGGCGCGACCCATCAGGAACAGCGACTCGGCGAGCAGGTACTCGGCGGACGGGCTCGGCCGGGCGACCTGCGCCGCGCCGGCGAGGCGGATCGTGGATGGCAGGTCCATCGCCGAACGCGCCAGGAACGCCCCCGCGACCAGTGCCTCGGGCTCGGTCGGCTGGCCGATGTCGAGCTTCCACATCGCGATGCGCAACGGATCGTCGCGCAACGACGTCGGCCGGTTGGCGACGAGGTCGATCGCCCGCTGCACCTGACGGCGGTGGGCGAGCGTCCCCATCGAGGCGCGCAGCACCTCGCCGTGCAGCGGGTGCGAGAGGCGCACGACCTCGTGGACGCCAGCGCGATCGACGCGTACGAGACCGCGCTGCTCGAGGTCGATCGCGTGGTCGAGCATCCCGGCCCGCTCGAGATCGTCCACCAGCAACGGCTCGGCGACCGCGATCAACGCCAGCGTCGCTCCGACCTCGCCTTCGACCCCGCGGACGCGCTCGGCCACCAGCTCCGCGAGGCGCGCGTTGCGCCCGATGTCGATGCGCACGTGGACCGCGCCGGCCGGGCCGGGTGCGAGTGGCCCGGCCTCGAGCGCGCTCAGCAACAGCTCGCGGACGTACAGCGCGTTCCCACCGCTGCGCTCCCACAGCTCGGACCGGGTGGCGGCGTCGATCGGGTGGCCGACGACCTCGGCGGCGATCGTGTCGATGTCGTCCTCGGTGAGCGCCCCGATCGTCACCCGGCGCAGCCCGAACGCGCGCACGAGCGCGTCGACCGCTGCCGGCAGCTGCATGTCGGTGCGCGCCGTGCCGATCAGGAACAGCACGTCGGCGGCGTGGAGCTGGGTGGCGAGCGTGAGCGAGGCCTCGTCGAGGAAGGCGATGTCGTCGACGAGCACGACCCGACGGCCCGCGGCACCACCGAGCTGGCGCACGGCGTTGAACAGGCGCATCGAGTCGATCGGCCCCGGCTGGTCCAGCACCGCCGCAGGGATGAGGTGGGCGATCGCCGAGTACGGCATCGTCTGTCCGGCCGGCGTCGCCACCACCCGACCGAGCGCCTGCCCGCGACGGGCCGCCTCGGCGAGCACCTCGTCGGCCAACCGGGTCTTGCCGACCCCGGCCGCACCCGTCAGGATCACGCCGCCGCACCGCGGGTCGTCCAGCAGATCGACGAGCTGCTGCACGGCCTCGCCGCGCCCGACGAACGGCCACGCTTCGCGCTGCTGCTGTTGCTGCACGTCCGGCATCCTCGCCGCCGATCTCAAATGAGTAGCGACTGCTCAGGCAGCCATCCGGACGATTCGCCAAGCTGAGCGACGTGGGCAGTCCTCTCGACGTCGCCGCGCGAGCGATCGTGCTGCAGGTGCACGAGTGGGTCGCGCCCGACCTCGGGTCCAGCGACGTGGACGACGCGGCGCAGGCGCCGTACCTGGTCACGCTGACCGTGATGCCACAGGACGGCCTGCCGTTCCGGTGCCGGGTCATCGCCGCGCTGCCTGCCGACACCCGGTGGAACGTGCAGATCGGGGCGCACGTGCCGGTGGTCATCACCGTCGCGACGCGTGTCGTCAGGCTCGACACCGACGCGCTTCGAGCGCTCTACGAGACGACATGACCACACAGCGTCGGCAAGGTTAGTACCTCGGCTGCGTCCGGCTCGCACCCCTCGTCCGCGTCTTCGGTACGGTGCGCCGATGGCGAGTTGGGGCATCGAGGCAGAGCCGGGTGAGGTCGGGCTGGACGCCGATCGTCTGGCGCGGATCGACCGGCACTTCCAGCGGTACATCGACGACGGGAGGCTGCCCGGCTGGCTGATCAGCGTCGCCCGCCACGGCAAGATCGCCCACCTGTCGACGTCCGGCCACCGCGACGTGGAGGCGCAGGCACCGGTCGAGCCGGACACGATCTGGCGGGTCTACTCGATGACCAAGCCGATCACCGCCGTCGCCGCGCTGACGCTGTGGGAGCAGGGCGGGTTCGAGATGAAGGACCCGGTGAGCAAGTACATCCCGGCGTTCGCGGACACGAAGGTGTGGCGGTCGGGGAGCACGACCAACCCGCTGCTCGAGCCGATCACCGAACCGATGCAGCTGTGGCACCTGTTCAGCCACACCGCCGGCCTGACGTACGGCTTCCTCTACGCCCACCCCGTCGACGCGCTCTACCGACAGGCCGGCTTCGAGTGGGGTGTGCCGCTGGACACCGATCTCGCGGGGATCTGCGACCAGCTCGCCGACCTGCCGCTGCTGTTCCAGCCCGGCACGGAGTGGAGCTACTCGATGGGCCTCGACGTGCTCGGACGGGTGATCGAGGTGATCACCGGCATGGGCTTCGACGAGTACCTGCAGACCAACGTGCTCGGGCCGTTGGGCATGCACGAGACCGGCTGGTCGGTGCCCGAGGCCGATGCCGGGCGGCTCGCCGCGCTGTACGGGGTGAACCCGGCGAACCGTCTGGCGATGCGCCTCGACGCCGCGGGCAAGGGTGCGCTGCATCCGCC
>JAODBQ010000307.1 GCA_025464045.1 Ilumatobacteraceae bacterium | reverse complement strand
GTCGGTGTGGGCTTCCGGACCCAGGTGAACGAGCACACGGCCGACGAGCACGGCGTGCACGCCGTCCTCGAGTCGACGGCGACGCTCGAGCTGGACGCCCCGACGTGGGAGACGCTCGTCGTTCCTGCCGCGGTGAGCCACCAGCAGGGCATCCGCTACGTCGACACCGACGACGAGAACGGCGTCGTCACCCACCTCGTCGACGGTGTGGAGCTGGTCAGCCACCAGTTCCGCTGAGATCGATCACCACGTCGGTGTCAGCGGAGCTGAACAGGCAGAAGTGGTCGGTGCCGCCGGTCGACACCACTGCCCGGTTGGCGACCACGGCGCCGGCGACGAAGTTGACGTTCGAGGCGGTCGGTACCGCGGTGCCGCACGGGTACAAGGTGAGGAAGCCGCTGGCCGACGGGTCGACGGCGGTGACGTTGACGATCGCCGCGGCCGCGGTCACGCCGACGCCGACCGGCAGCGATCGGCCGGCTGCGATCCGGCCCGTGGTGCGGGTGTCGACGATCCGCAGCGGATCCACCGCACTGATCATCCCGCCCCCGACGCCGTGCGTCGCCTGTAGATCGACCACCACGTCGGTGTCCACGCTGGCGTAGACGCAGAGCTCGCCACCGCCGAGACCGACGGTGGCCGAGGCCGCGACGTCGCGATGGGCGGTGACGTTGAGGTTCGACGTCGACGGCGGCAGCTGCACGCCCGCGCACGGCCCCGGCAGGACGGTCAGGAAGCCCGAGCCGGCCGGATCGGCGGCCGTGACGTTGACCGTCGCGGCCGCCGCCGAGGCATCGAAGCCGGTCAGGCTCGCCACGGCCACGGTCAGCAGCCGCCCGGCACCGACCCGATGCTGCGCGACCGCCAGCGCTTGCGGTTCGCCCGGCCGGGTGTCGACCAACCGCACCGGCGCGACGGGCGTGGAGCCGAGGCCACCGGGCGCGATCCAACCGCTGACGTCGACGATCACGTCCGTCGGGCGCAGCGAGCCAACGCACAGCGCGCCGCCACCGAGGCGCACGATCGCCGCGTTGGCGACGATGGATCTGGCGAGTGCGTTCACGGTCGACGCGGTCGGTGGCGCACCCCCGCAGGGGAACACCGTGAGGAACGTGTCCGCACACGGCTCGACCGCCGTCACCGAGACGATCGCGGCCGTGGCGTCCGCGGGAACCCCGTTGACGCCGGCGATCACCACCGCCAGCACCTGACCGGCGCCGAGCTTGCCCGGCAGATCGCGCGTGTCGAGGAAGCGCACCGGCATCGGCATCAACCGGAGCCCGCCCGTGGCGGCACCGCCGGCGCTCGGCGCGGCGTCGGGCACGACGCTGCCCGACCACACGCCCGACGTGCATCGCGCCGGCTCGGTGAGGACCTCGTCGAGCGCGTCGCCGATCAGATCGGCCATCGCTGCTGCTGCTTGCGGACCGAGGTGGATGCCGTCGCTGGAGAACCAGCCCGTGGGCAGCGCCGCGCTGCGTGCGGCCCAGTCGGCCAGGAGCAGTTCTGGGTACGTGCCCTGCAGGCTGCGCAGCACGGCATTGCTCGACCGGAAGCGGGCCATGTTGCCGCTGCTCCCTGCCTCCCGATACGTCAGCCAGATGACGTGGCCGATGCTTTGGTTGCGGGCCTCGGCGACGATCGTGCTGACGGCCGCGCCGATCCCGAACGGGCCGCTCGTCGGGTCGTCGTAGCCGGCGGCGATCACGAGCGCTCGGTCGTACTGACCGGCGCGCCCCCGCACGACGGTGATCGCGTTGGTCGGCGTCGGGCCCGGCGGGATCCGGCAGCTCGTGGTGATCAGCCTCCGGCAGCCGGCTGAATCGAGGATGTACGAGTGCCGGGCGGCAAGCGCCACTCGGCCGGCTGAGCCGTACCCCTGCGCCAAGCCGTTGAGCACGGAATCGCCGACGAGCAACGCCTCGGGCTTGACCGGCGCTGCACGCGCGACGATTGGGCCGGCCGCGAGCATCGCCGCACCGAGCAACGCCGCCGCGAGCACGCGCGCCAGGCCACCGACCACTCGCTGCCGCACCCTCGGGCCACGCACCCGGCGGACTGTACGGCAGCCGGCGGGACCGATCCTCCGTCGGGACGTGTCGGACGGACCTCGGCGACACCGTGCGACTGGTCGATCGTGACGGGTTGGGCCCGTGCCGAACCTGCGCGCGCCCTCCGCGGACGGTCGTCGCGCCATGCGCCGACGTGGCGACGCGTCGCGTCAGCCTGTCGTGATGCAGCCCGGCGTGGCGCTGGCGGTCCGGGCGAGCAGCGGAGCATCGAGATCGAACGAGCCGGGGACGAGTCCGGCCACGCCACGACTCGTGCCCGGCCAGGTGTGCGTGCCGTCGTCGATCGTGAGCAGCTCGGTGCATGCCGCGCATCCGGTGCCCGCGGTGCGCACGACGTGCGCATCGAGCGCCTGGCCCGCGTCGACCGACGCACACTGGTTGAGCTGCGCCGCGGCGCGGGCGAACCACTCCCGCTGCGCGAGCAGCGGGGGACGGCCGCCCGCGTAGGGAACGGTGCGGTCGAGCAGGCCGGCGACGACGGTCAGCGGTGTCGGGACGGGCGCTGTGGCGCACCGGCCGACGACGGTGTCGTCCACGGCGGGGTTGACGAGCACGACCTCTCGGAACCGGCCGGCGAGCTCGGCCGAGCACGCGGCCTCCAAGGCCATGGCCCCACCGTTGGATTCGCCGGTGAGCACCATCCGCGCCGGATCGATGCAACCGGTGGCCGTGATCGTCGCGATCATCTCCGCGAGTGCGGCGATGTCGTCGGTGCCCGCGGTGGCGAAGATCCCTGCTCCCGTGCTCCAGCCGAAGCCACCGCCCGACGTCGTCGGTGAGCCCTCGGGGTAGGCGACCGCGATGCCGGCAGCGTTGGCCGCCGATGTGAGCTGCGCGTACGTCTCGATCCCGGTCGGCGTCCCCGTGTAGCCGTGGATCACCACGATCACCGGCGACGGTCCGCTGAGGTCGCCGGCGCGCAGCAGGACGTGGCGCCCGGAGGGGGTCGTCATCATCCCGTTCGTCTGGGCGCACGACCCAGCCGGCCCAGCGGCCGGCTGTACGCGGGTCGTCGCCGGAGCCGGGCGCGTGGTCGCCGAGGGACCGGTCGCGGGCCCGGACGGCGTGGCAGTCGTCGCCGCGGTCGAGGCGGCCGTGGTGGCCGCAACAGCCGTCGACGTGCGTGGCGCGTCCGTGCTCGGGCCGTCCGTCCCGACCGCGGCGATCGTGCTGCGCGCCGGTGCGCCGGCCAACGGCAGCGTCGTCGAGGCCTCCGGTGGGGGGAGGACGAAACGCGGCGACGTGGCCGCCGGTGTGGTCGACGGTGTGGTCGAGGCGCCGACCGCCGCGCCGTTGCGAGCGGACGTGCAGCTCGCAGCCGCGATCAGCGCCGCGGCCGCCAGCGACGCACGGAGGAGGCGCGTCAGCTCCAGGTGCACCTCGTCCGCGCGGTGCTGTCGAGCCCGGGATCGGCGCGGACCTGTTCGGGCGACATCGCGTACGGCACCTGCGCGATCTGTCCCACGACACCGGTGTGCTGCACGACGGTGCCCCTGTCGGGATCGGCCGTCCACTCGAGGCAGTAGAGGGTCGTGCGCGACGCCGACCGCTCGTTGGCCACGGACACGACGAGGAGGCGGTAGCCGGCGCCCTCCGGACGGGCGTCGACCAGCATCAGCGAGGCGCGATCGAGGGTGCCGTACCCCGCGGCGTACTGCTGGTCGGTCAAGTTGACCGTGCCCGCGTCGATCCGGCGGGCCGTCGGCCAATCGTCGTTGGCCAACGCGTCGGCGAGCTGCTGGGCGACGTCGAGCGACGGCGTCACGGCGTCCGCGGCAGCTCCCGAGGGCAGCGGATCATCCAGCACCTGGGGGCTCCCGGGCCCGCTGGTGATCACGACCGGAGGCGTCGAGGGTGGCGCGGTCGGTCGCGCGGTAGGTGGCGCGGTGGGAGGCGCGGTGGCCGGGACCGTCGGTGGTGCGGTGGCTGTGACCGTCGGTGGTGTCGTGCCCGGGACCGTCGGTGCGTCGGGCGGTGGCGCCGCGGGCACCGTCGTCGCGACCACCGTGGCGCCGGTGGTGACCGGGGCGGTCGCCGGTACGACGGCATCGCCGGTGGGCGCAGCCGTCGACGGGGGCGCCGTCGCGGAGGTCGATGTGGCCGAGGTCGATGTGGCGGAGGTCGATGTGGCGGGCGTCGTCACCGCCGCGCCGGTCGTCGGCGGCGCCGTCGTCGAGATCGCGGGGAGCGCCGCGGGCGCTGTGGTGGGAGCCGTGGCGAGGCGCGGGCCCTCGTCGCCTCCGGACAGGGCGACGACGAGGATCACGATGACGATGGCCGCAAGCAGACCCGACAGCGCGAGCACCAGGCCCCGGCGCCGGCGCCGCTCGTCCGCCCCGGGATCCGGGCCGGGCGGCAGCGGCGCCACCGAGCCATACGGGTCGTCGTAGGTGAGCGGCGGGGGAGGAGGAGGAGGCGGTCCTGACGCCGGCGGCGGCGGCGGCGGTGGCACGGCAACCGTCGGCGCGAACGGGGACGGGGGCGGGGGAGGCGGCGGCGCAGCGACCGACGACGGCGACGACGACGGCGGCGGAGCTGTCGGGTCCACCGGACGCGAGCAGCCGCGACAGATGGTCGAGTCCTCGGGGTTCGCGGTTCCACACCAGCCGCAGTACACGTTCGACCTCTGCGCTCTTCCTGCGACGATGTCCCGTCGTCGCCGCCGAACCCTACTCGTGCGGGCATCGTCGGCTCGACGCTGCGCCAGCGCTCGCCGGGCGGTGTTCGTCTAGCATCCGTCCCCAGGCAGAGGGGGCTCTGATGGCACGGATCGTGATGATCGGTGGCGGGGTGGTCGGGTTGTGTGGGGCGTTGCTGCTCGGTCGGGACGGGCACGACGTGACGGTGCTCGAGCGCGACCCGCTCCCCCCGCCAGACCCGCGCGAGGCGTGGGCAGGGTGGGAGCGGCGCGGCGTCAACCAGTTCCGGATGCTGCACTTCTTCCAACCCGGGTTCCGCCAGGCAATGGCCGCCACCGCACCTGACGTCGTCGGCGCGCTCGAGGCTGCGGGGGCGCTGCTCGTCAACTCGTGCCGTACGGCGCCGCCCGAGATCACCGGTGGTTTCGCCGACGCGGACGCCCGATTCGACTCCTACACGGCACGTCGGCCGGTTGCCGAGGCGGCGATCGCGCAGCTCGCAGCGGCGACCGACGGCGTCACGATCCGGCGCGGGGTGACGGTGCGCGGCCTCCTCACCGGCACGCCCGGTGGAGGCGGTGCGGGCGGTGCAGTTGGTGCGGACGGGGTTCCCCACGTCGTCGGGGTGCGTACCGACGGCGGTGACGACGTGCCGGCAGATCTCGTGGTCGACGTCGGCGGGCGGCGATCGGCGCTGCCCGGGCTGCTCGCCGCCGTCGGGGCTCGGCCACCGATCGAGGAGAAGGCCGAGTGCGGGTTCATCTACTACGGGCGCCACTTCCGGTCGTCCGACGGATCCACCCCGCCGGCGTTCGGGTCGTTCCTGATGCTCCACCACACGGTCTCGCTGCTGACCCTGCCTGCCGACAACGGCACGTGGGGCGTCGGCATCGTGGCCAGTGCCAAGGACGCCGCGCTGCGCGGCCTGAAGGACCTTGCCACGTGGACCCGCGCGGTGCGCAGCTTCCCGCTCGCCGCGCACTGGCTGGATGGTGAGCCGCTCGACGACGAGGTCGCGGTGATGGCCAAGATCGAGGATCGTCACCGGTCGTTCGTGGTCGACGATCAGCCGGTCGCCACCGGCGTGCTCGCGCTCGGCGATTCGTGGGCGTGCACGAACCCATCGGTCGGCCGGGGCATCTCGATCGGCGCGCTCCATGCCGTCGCGCTGCGCGACGTGCTGCACGATGCCCCGAGCGACCCCGTGCAGCTCGCCCGTTGCTGGCACGGGGCGACGCTGCAGTCCGTCGAGCCGTGGTACCGGTCGACCCTCGCGTTCGACGGCGAGCGGCTCGCCGAGGTCGATGCCAACATCGCTGGTCGCCGGTTCGAACCGAGCGTCGAGTACTCGACGACGATGGCGGTGTTGTCCGCCGCGGCGAAGGACCCCGAGGTGCTCCGCGCCGCACTCGCCATCGGTGGTGTGCTCGACCTGCCGAGCGATGCCTTGGCCGCGCCCGGTCTGCTGGACAAGGTCGACCGGCTCGGCGGCGGCTGGCAGGACGAGGAGCAGTTCGGGCCCGACCGCGACGCCCTGCTCGCGCTCGTCAACGGGCCGACCGCATGACGCACCAACGAACGAACG
>JAODBQ010000301.1 GCA_025464045.1 Ilumatobacteraceae bacterium | reverse complement strand
CGGCTGCGCAGGCGACGATCGCCGGCCACGCCGCGCTCGGCGAGAGCGCGCTCACCGACGCCGTCGTGCAGGTGACCACGAGCGCCGATCACGTGATGGTCTCGATCAGCGGTCAGGCGCCGGGCATCCTCCGGGGCACGTCGCGCGCGGTGCGGGTGTCCGTCGAGCTGCCGCTCGAGGGATGGGTGCCGCTGTGATCTCGGCGGACGACGATCGCGGCTCGGGTGACGCGCTCGGGCTGGTGCTGATGTTCCCGGTGATGATGGGCTTGGCGGTCCTGATCCTGTTCCTCGGGCGACAGGTCGACACCCGTTCGCAGGTCCAGGCGGCCGCCGACGCAGCGGCCCAGTCCGCCGTCCTGCAACGCGAGCCCGGGGCCGCGCTGGCCGCCGCCTCGCGCACCGCGGCGGCGATGCTCACCGATGCGACGGCGTGCGCGGGCGGTGCGCGCGTTGCGATCAGCGCCGATGCCTGGCAGGCGGGCGGACGAGTCACGGTCACGGTTGCGTGCACGCCCGCGGTCGACGACCTGGCGCTCATCCGCCCACCGGCACGCACGTTCACCGCGTCGTCGATCGCGTTGATCGACCTGCATCGCGCGCCGTGGTTGCCGTGAACCGCGTCAGCACCGATCGCGATCGCGGCACGGCGATCGTCGCCACGCTGACGCTGTGCTTCGTGTTCATGGCGGGCGGGTTCATCTGGCTGTCGCGCACGGTCGATCGTTCGCTGCACGACCGCTCCCAGGCGGCCGCCGTTGCGTTCCAGGCGGCGCGGGCGGGCGCACAGGCGGGCGACGTCGTGCTGAGCCTGGGTGGGGTGATCGTGCTCGACCCCGGCCGTGCCGTGGTCGCGGCGCGCACGATGGCGATGGAGCTGCTCGTTGCGAACGGCGACACCGGCGAGGTCGGTCCCGTGGAGATCGACGGCGCACGCGTCACGGTCACCGTGACGATCACGACCAGCGGACGCCGCGCCGTGGGCACCGGTACCGCCGCGGCCCACCTCGGGTTCGATGCGGCCGACCAGTGAACCCGCGAACGACGACCACCAACCACGAGCGACATGCGGAGCGTGAGCCGATGCCAACCCGCCGATCTCTGCTGCGCGCCCTCCCGCCCGTCGTCGGCCTGGCGATGGCGCTCGTCGTCGTGCCGGCACTGCTGATCGTCGTGTGCCGGCAGCGGTTCGGGCACGCCTCACCTCTGCACGGCATGGATGCGCCGTGGCGCTGGACCCTGGATGCGGCACGTTCGTGGGGCCGGCGGATCACCGGCGAACTCGACACGTCGCGCGAGCTGGTCGACCTGTTCCTGCGCGTCGCGTTCGTGCTGGCGTGGTCGTGCCTCGTCGTGCTCGTCGTCACGATCGTGTCCGAGTCGGCGTTCCAGCTCCGCCATGGGATGCCGTCGTCCGGCCACCGCAGCGTGGTCGGCCTCGCTCGCCTCGGACGCGTGGTGGCGACGGGGCTCGTCGGCCTGCTGCCGCTCGCCTCCGGCGCGCCGGCGCTCGCCGGAGGACCGACGCACGCGCGGACCACCGCGACGGCGCCGTTCGTTCGCCACGGGGCTGATCGAACGCGCGCCGAGCCGGCGGGCACGCCGCAACCCCAGCCGGGGTGGACGACCTACCGGGTGCAGCGCGGCGACTCGATCTGGTCGATCGCCGCACATCTGGTCGGTGCCGACGACGTCCCCGACGTCGCCCAGCAGATCGTCGATGCGAACCGGGGGACGACGATGACCGACGGTCACCGCTTCACCACGCCGGCGTTGATCGAACCCGGCTGGGAGCTGGTGATCCCGGCGGACGCCGCCTCGCCGGACGCGGTGCCCGCGGCACCTGCGCGTGCTGCCGCTGACGATCCGGTCGCCGATCCTGGCGTTCCCGCCGATCACGCCATCACGCACGAGGTGGTCGCCGGCGACTCGTACTGGCGCATCGCCGCCGACCGTCTGGCAGAGGTGGGCGGGGTTCGACCGAGCGACGCCGAGGTGCTGCGCTCCACCGAGCAGCTCCTCGCGCACAACGCTCCGCTGCTCGGTCACGACGACCCACGCCTGATCCTCCCCGGGGAGGAGGTCGTGTTCGTCGACGCGGCGACCGCCCCGGCGGTCGAGCCCGTCGCCCTCGAGCCGGCCGCCGCTCCGGCCGTCGAACCGGTCGTCGTCGGGCCGGTCGTCACGGACCCGGTGGTCACGGAACCTGTGGTCACGGAACCGGTGGTCACGGAGCCGGCGGTCGTGGCACCACCACTGGCCGTCGGGCTGCCGGGTCGGGTGCCGGCCGACGCGCCACCAGCCGTCGCACGGCCTGGGGACGTCTTCGTCGAGCCCGCACCGGCCGCGGATCCGGTCGCGAGCAGCGCGACGCGCCCTGCGCCGATCAAGACGCTCGCGCCGCACGAGGCGACCGTCGACGAGGGCGGACCAGGCGTCGAGCTGTCGGCCGTCCTGGAGCTCGGTGGTGCGCTGGTCCTCGCCGCTGGTGCGGTCGTGCTGCTCGACGCCCGTCGTCGCCAACGGCTGCGCGCCGCGCTGTTCGGTGCCCGGCTGGGTCCACCGGTCGAGGCGCACGTCGGTGCCGAAGTCGCGCTGCGCGCCGCGTCGGCCCCGGAGCGTCTCGCCCGGCTCGACCTGGCACTGCGCGCCGCTGCGCTCGATCTCGCCGAGGCGGGGGTGCGCGTGTGCACGGCCGAGGTCGGCGACGAGGGCGAGGTGCGCCTCGTGCTGGACGGCTCGGCCACGCCGTCCGGGACGACGTGGCGCCTGGACATCGACGACGGTACGTGGGTGCTGCCGGGTCGGGTGCGGACCGAGGAGCTCGCCGCGGCGGCACGCCATGCCGGGATGCCGTGCCCGGCGCTGCTCCACCTCGGTGCGACGGCCGGGGGTCAGCTGTTCATCGATGTCGAGGCGTTGGGTGTGCTGTGCGTGGACGTGCCGGACCCCCTCGGTCGCGACATCGTGCGCTGCCTCGCCGCGTCCATGGCGGTCTCGCCGTTCGCCGCGGCCGCACACGTGATCGTCGTCGGCCTCGAGCCGGAGCTGGCGCTCGGTACGTCGATCGAGGTGCTGCACGCGGATTCCGTGGATGCGGCACTCGAGCTCGGCGCCGAACGGCTCGGCACGACGCGCACGATCTCGCGGGGCACGTCCACCTTCGCACTGCGGGCGCGGAGCAACGGCGGTGAGACGTGGGAGCCGGCGATCGTGTTCGCCGCCGCCGGTGCGGTGGGTGCGGCCGAGCCGGCGGTCGTCGTCGGTGTCGGCGAAGGGCTGGCGATCGTCACGAACGGTCCGGTCGTCGACACGCCCGGCGGGGTCGCGCCGTGGTCGTTGCGCGTCGAGCAGGAGCAGTTCGTGCTGCAGCCGCTCGGCATCGCGGTGACGCCGTGCGGGCTCGGCCACCGCGGGCTCCTCGACCTGCGCGCCCTGTTGGCCACGGCCGAGCAGCCGCTGGAGGTGCGTGCGAGGGTGGTCCCGATCGACGGCGGCGGCGCGGCGGGTCGTGCTGCCGGCGCGTTCGGCGACGCGCTGATCTGGGCGGACGACGAGTCCGCCGATGCCGGCGAGCCGCCCGCGTTCGTCGTCCCGGCGTGCTCGCTGATCGTGCGGCTGCTCGGACACGTCGAGGTGGTCACCGCGGACGGTGCGCCCGCGGTCTTCGAACGCTCGAAGGCGCTGGAGCTGGTCGTCTGGCTGAGCCAGCACCGGGAGCGCCCGACGCGCACCGGCGCACGGACGGCGCTCTGGGACCTCGACGTGCGCGATGCGACCTTCGCCAACGTCGTCAGCGACGCCCGCCGGGCGATGGCGCGCGCGCTGCCACCACCGCCCGGGGAGGAGTGGCTGGCGCGGACCCTGACCGAGGAGCTGCCGCTGCACCGGGCGGTGATCACCGATGCGGACGTGCTCGCGGCCCGCGTCGCGCACGCCCGCGACCTCCGCGGCGCGGCCGCGATCGCGGTCCTGCGGCCCGGCCTCGAGCTCGTGTCCGGCATGCCGTTCGCCGGTACGTCCTACCTGTGGACCGATGCCGAGGGGATCGCCACGGCGTTGACCCTCCTCGTCGTCGGCGCGGCCGCGGAGCTGGCCAAGCACTGCCTCGACGCCGGTGATCCGGAAGGCGTGTTCTGGGCGACCGGGCAGGGGCTGAAGGCGCTGCCGGGACACGAGGAGCTGATCGCGCTGCGGATGCGCGCCCACGCCGGTGCCGGCGATCTCGCGGGCGTGCGCCACGAGTGGGAGGCCTACGAGCGTGCGCTCGATGCCGATCAATGGGCGGCCGCGCAACCGTCGCCGAAGCTCGTCGCGCTGCGCCGCGAGCTCCTCGCTCCGTCCGCCGCCGTCTCGTGATCGCTACGGCTCGAGCAGGACCCGACCGAACGCCTTGCGGTCTTTGATGTAGCGATGAGCCTGCTCGGCTTCGGCGAGCGGCTCCAACTCGAACTTTGACGACTGGATGAACCGAATCGATGGGCGATCCGTCGTCAAGTTCGTCCGACGGCCGGGTCAGCCGCGCCCGTCGTCGGCGATCGCCTCCAGGAGTTCGTCGACCGCAGCGAGCGAGTGTCCGCTGACGAAGCGATCGACGTGCGGGAGCGCCGCGGCCATGCCGCCGACCGACGGCGCGTAGCCACGCGCCGCCTTGCGTGGGTTCACCCAGATGACGCGGTGGGCGAGCCGGTGCAAGCGCTCCATTTCGCGACCGAGCAGCTCCGGGTCGTCGCGCTCCCACCCGTCGGAGACGATCATCACCACCGCGCCACGGGCCAGGCCGCGCCGGCCGTAGCCGTCGTTGAAGGCCTTGATCCCTCGCCCGATCCGCGTGCCGCCCGACCAGTCGGGAGCCAACTGACCGGCGCGGTACAGGGCGTGATCCGGGTTGCTCGCCCGGAGCACCTTGGTGACGCGCGTGAGCCGGGTCGCGAAGACGAACGCCTCGGCGCGACTGCCTCCGACGGCCGAGTGCAGGAGCTGGAGGTAGGCCCGGGCGTACGCCTCCATCGAGCCGCTGATGTCGCACAGGATGACGAGCCGCCGGCGACGGGTGCGATGGCGGCGACGGACCAGGTCGACAGGATCGCCCCCGCTGCGCAGCGCGCGTCGGAGGCTGGAGCGCAAGTCCACCTGCGCGCCGCGATGGTGGCGCGCCGCGCGTCGGCTGCGCCGTGGTGGTGGTGCCAGCGCGAGTCGGGACATCAGGGCCCGGAGCTCGACGAGCTCGGCCGCCGAGATCGAGGCGAACTCCTGTTGGCGGAGGCGCTCGTCCGGGCTGAATGCGGCGAGGATCGATTCGGTGCGGTCGTCGTCGCCGCCATCGCTGGTGCTGTCGCCGACGAGTGTGGGCCGGGGCGCCGATGGCCTGCCCTCCGGCCGGTCGTCGCCGGCCCGAGCAAGTGCGTCGCTGCCGTGCGCACTGGCGGGAGGCGGCGCGTTCTGGTCGCCACGCGAGTCGGCCGGATCCCACAGTCCGCCGAACAGCTGGCGGAAAACGCGGTCGAACGTGGCGATGTCCGCTGGCGTCGACACGAGCGTCACCCTGGCCAACCAGTACAGCTCGTCGACGGACGCCGGGCGCGCGAGGAGGATGGACGACGCCAGACGCGCGCTCCGTTCAGGCGTCACCGGCACGCCGGCGAGGTGGACGAGGTGCCCGAGCCCGCCGGCGACCGTCGCCAGGTCGGCTGATCCCTCGGCACTCACCTCAGCCGACAGCAACCCAGTCGAGCCCGCGCTCGGTCGCCATCTCGGCATCCTCGCGGTACTTCAGCACCGAGCCGAGCGTGGATGCGGCCGACGTCGCGTCGAGGACCGAGATGCCGAGCACATCCAATGCCAGCGTCCAGTTGATCGCCTCGGCGACCCCCGGCGGCTTCTGGACGTCGAGCGTGCGCAGCCGCTGCACCGCCGCGGCCACCTGTTCGGCGAGCATGGTCGTGCTCGCCGGCACGCGTCGGCGGATGATCGCGACCGCGCGAGCGAGGTCCGGGTAGTCGATCCAGTGGTAGAGGCAGCGCCGCTTGAGCGCATCGTGGAGGTCGCGGGTGCGGTTCGACGTCAGCACCACGACGGGAGGATGGTCGGCGCGCACCGTGCCGAGCTCCGGGATCGTCACCGATGACTCGGCGAGCAGCTCGAACAGGAAGGCCTCGAACTCGTCGTCGGCACGGTCGACCTCGTCGATCAGCAGCACGGCCGGCCGCGGCCCGGGGTGCTGGATCGCGCGCAGCAACGGGCGCGCCATGAGGTAGTCATGACCGAACAGATCGTCCTCGAGGAGCTCGCGGCGGTTGGCCTCGGCGACGCGGATGCCGAGCAGCTGGCGCGGGTAGTTCCACTCGTACAGCGCCTCGGCGGCATCGATGCCCTCGTAGCACTGCAGCCTGATCAGCGGCGTGTCGAGCACGGTCGCCAGGGCCTTGGCGGCCTCGGTCTTGCCGACGCCGGCCTCGCCTTCGAGCAGCAGCGGCTGCGGCTGACGGACGGCGCAGAACAGCGCCGTCGCCATCCCCTCGTCGGCGAGGTAGTCCGTCGCGTCGAGCTGCCGGCGCAGTTCCTCGACGGTCGGGACGCGATCGGCGACGCTCATGCCCGAACGCTCATGCCCGGATCGGATACGCCGACGGGTCGGCGGCATAGGCGCGCAGGCAGCCACTGCCGCAGAACCACGACCGAAGCACGCTGCCGTCCGGCTGTCGGTGATCGAAGTGCAACGACGCCTCGACCATCGCCACCGTCATCCCGCACACCGGATCGATCGCCGTCCGCGCGGGCGCCAGCTCGTCACCTGCGATCGAACGGCCAGTCGGCCGCGGCCTGCTGGCGACCACCTCGGCGAGGATCGACAGCGCAACCTCCTCCGGTGTCCGCGCCCCGATGTCGATGCCCGCTGGCGTGTGCACCCGGGCCGTCATCGAGCTGCACAGCTCCAGTGCGGCGAGCACCGCCTCGCCACGCTTGCGACTGGCCACG
>JAODBQ010000287.1 GCA_025464045.1 Ilumatobacteraceae bacterium | reverse complement strand
GAGGGGGTCGCGAGGCTGCAAACGGCGCTCGCGCGAGATCAGCTCGGCCCGTATCAGGCCCAAGCCGCGATCGCCGCGCTCCACGCGGATGCACGACGTGTGGAGGAGACTGATTGGGTTCAAATCGTCGGCTGGTATGACGAGCTGCTCCGGCTCACCGATACGCCGGTCGTCCGGCTCAACCGAGCCGTCGCGGTCGGCGAGGCCGACGGGGCGCCGGCCGGGCTCGCGGCGTTGGCCGAGGTTGCCGACGACGTCCCGCGTCGCAGCGCCGTCGACGCCCACCTCCACGAGCGCAACGGTGACCTCCGCACCGCGGCGCGCCTGTACGCCGAGGCCGCTCGCGACGCCCCGAGTTTGCAGGAACGCGCCCACCAGACCCATCAGGCCGCACGGGTCAACCAGCTCCTGCGCGATCCCGGTCCGACACCACCGCCCGAGCCACACGGCAACACCTCGCCGGACAGGTCGTTCTGATCCCGCTGAGCAAGTAGCCCGGAGACGGGGCGCGGCTACAGCTGGCGCGGAGTCAGCACACAGAACTCGTTGTCGTCGGGGTCGGCCATGACGGCCCAATCGACATCGCCCTGGCCGATGTCGATTCGCCTCGCCCCCAACGAGATGAGTCGGTCGACTTCGGCCTGCTGATCGCCGTCGGCGAGCGGAGCGATGTCGAGATGAAGTCTGTTCTTCCCGAGCTTCGGGTTCAGCGGTGCGCCACCCCACGTGATCATCGGACCGGTGAGGTCCGGTGCGCGGATCGCGGTCTCTTCGTTCTGATCCCAGACCAACGGCCAGCCGAGCGCTGCACTCCAGAAGCATCCGACCTCGCGCGTCCCATCGCATGTGATCGAGCCGAGACGCCCGCAGGTCGAGAGGAAGTTGTTGGTCGGCTCGATGATGCAGAGCTCGTTGCCCTCGGGGTCGGCGAGCACGACATGTTCGTCCTCTGGGCCCTGACCGATGTCGATGTGTCGGCCACCCAACTCGATCAATCGCTCGACCGTCTCCGCCTGGTCGTCGAGGGATGTGGTGGTCAGGTCGAGGTGCAGCCGGTTCGCCCACGGCCCCTTCGGTTCCGGGACAGGCCCGAAATCGATCTGGAACCTCGTGCCGTCGGTCGGCACGAGACTGACGACGCCACCGGTCTCGTCACCGACGTCCCAGCGCAGCGCCTCGGCCCAGAAGCGCGCGAGCCGGAGCGGATCGTTCGCATCGAAACAGAGAGCAACGAGCTGAGAAGTCATTTCGGCATTCCGACGCTGGCGTTTCGCATGACGGGTACCTCCGCAGGCCACCGTAGTGAGCCGGTGTCGTTCGATGTCCGACACCCCGTCGCCTGCCGAGGCGAACCGGTGCTCGTGGTGGAACCGCGGTTGCTGGGAGGGTGGGCGCGCAGTGTGCCGGATGTGGCGCATGTCGCGCCCACCTTGTCTGGTTGCTGGGAGGGTGGGCGCGCAGTGTGCCGGGTGTGGCGCATGTCGCGCCCACCTTTTCTGGTTGCTGGGAGGGTGGGCGCGCAGTGTGCCGGGGGTGGCGCATGTCGCGCCCACCTTGTCTGGTTGTTGGGAGGGTGGGCGCGCGGTGTGCCGGGTGTGGCGCATGTCGCGCCCACCTTGTCTGGCTGTTGGGAGGCTGGGGGCTGACGGGCTGTGCGTCAGAATCGACACGGTCCAGTCGGTACGTTCTCGGCATGTCGGCATCCAAGGCGTCGCCTGAGACGGAACGAGCAGGCCTGTGCGAGTTCCTCGACGACCAACGCGAGGGTCTGCTCGACAAGCTCCACGGCCTCACCGACGAGCAGGCGCGGATGACACCCACCGTGAGCTCGCTGTCGCTGCTGAGCTTGATCAAGCACTCAGCGATCTGGGAGCGGCGCTGGTTCCAGGTCATCGTGGCCGGCCGTAGCTTCCCGGACGAGTGGCCTGAGGTGCAGTCGGAGGAGGTGGACCCGACCTTCCAGCTCACCGAGAACGACACGGTCGAGACGGTCGTCGCTGACTACCGGGCGCAGATCGCCGCCTCGAACGAGATCTTGAGCACCTTCGATCTCGACGCGCCGTGCGCATGGCCGAAGATGGCCGACCAGAACCTGCGGTGGGTCGCGTTGCACATGATCGAGGAGACCGCTCACCACGCCGGCCACGCCGACATCATCCGCGAGACCATCGACGGCACTCGCAGACGCTGACGCGCCCACCGGCATCCAGCGACGCGACGCTGCGCTCCTTCGCCGCACACTCGACATCGCCGCCCCTCCTGTGCTCGTCGTCTCAACGAGCGATGTGCCTCACTGGTCTCCGAACGCGCTGGTCAAGCGCTCCACCTGTTCGTCCAGGTTGGGCGCCCTCAGCGCGATGTGCTCGATTCCGGGCGTCACCATCTGCGCGTTCACGATGTGCCAGCGGGTTGGAACAGCTCGACGAGGTTTCCCGACGGGTCGACTGCAAGGACTTGTGCTCCGCCCGGACCGGTGACGATGTCGTTGCGAAACTGCACCCCCTCCGCGGTGAGGCGGGCGACCTCGCTGTCGAGGTCGTCGACGATGAGGTGGATGCGGTTCCAACCTCCGGGGCCGGGTCGTTCCCCATCGGTCATCGCGTGGCCGGCCGAGCTCTGTGGACCGGAGAGGAGGAGTCGCAGGTTTCCTCGGGTGGCATCGGCGAAGGCCGGACTTGCGATGCCGACGATGAACCCGAAGTGCTGGGTGTAGAAGTCGACGCTGGCCTGCACGTCGTGGACCAGGTATCGAACGCTGACGATCGCGGGATCAGCCATGGTGTGTCCTTTCAATGGGTCGGGTCATGAGATCGGCGAGCAGGAGGGCCACGCGGCTCTCGATCTCGTCTGCGACGCGTTGGAACGCGGGGTACGTGGCCTCGTCGTCGTCGCCGGCAGCGGCGGGATCGGCGATGCTCCAGTGCGCTGCGGTCGGCGGCCCTGGGAACTGCGGGCAGATCTCGCGGACCTTGTCGCAGAGCGTGACGATCCTGTCGAATCGGGTCCGTGTGTAGCGCGCGAGCGACTTCGTGGCGCGACGGGCGATGTCGACATCGCGCTCAGCCATGACCCGCACCGCGTTCGGGTGCAGTGGCTTGGGATGGCTGCCTGCACTGCGGGCGTCGACGGTGCCGGCCGATCGGTGGTCGAGGAGGGCTTCGGCGATCTGGGAGCGCGCGCTGTTCCCGGTGCACAGGAACAGCACTCGCGGTCGAGCCCTTCGCGGCTTCACCTCGCCGGGCGACGTCGGTGCGAGCGAGAGCGCGGGATGGAGCGAGTGCCCGGCCTCGCCGAGAAGGTCCCGACAGCGGATCAGGTCGGCTCGGTAGTAGACGTCGCGGCCATCGGCCGAGCTCCGGCGGGCGGTGGCGATGCCAGCTTGCCGGAGCTCGGCCAGGTGGTAGGACACCACGTTCTGCGGTTTGCCGACGAGCTGCACGAGCTCACCGACGCGGCGATCGCTGCGGCCGAGCTCGGCGATCAGCTGCCATCGAAGCGGGTCACTGAGCAGCCCCAGAATCTCCGGAGGGTGCGTCGCTTCCATTCGGACAGTACATCAGACTAGTTTGATTCATGTCAAGTAGATGGAATCTGGTCGCTTGCCGGCGACTGACGTCGTACCCACGAGGGGGCACCAACGATGTTCGACAATGAGATCCTCAGCGTCCGCATGGACATCGACCAGCTGCCCGCTGCCACGACGATTGGCAGCGGTATCGAGTCCGGCCCACCGCCGTCGTGACAAGAAGCGCGAAGGAACGAGATCACGCGCCCGTCGCAACGCTGACAACCGTGGCGAAGGAGTGGGGGCGAATCGGATGCATCGGCTTCGGCGGTCCGCCGAGTCACATCGTCCTGCTCCGCGACCTGTGCGTGACCAGACGGCATTGGTTGACCGCCGTCGATTTCGAGGACGCCGTCGTGGCCTGCAACCTGCTGCCAGGTCCGGCGTCGACCCAACTCGCCATCTACTGCGCCTCACGGGTCAGGGGCCGCTCCGGCGCGCTCGTTGGCGGGCTCGCGTTCATCCTCCCCGGTCTGGCGATCGTGCTCGCCCTCGCATCGCTGTTCCTCGAGAACGCGCCGCCAACCTGGATCGCCGGGGCCGGCGCGGGCGCAGGCGCCGCGGTGGCGGCTGTGGCGATCCACGCCGCCGTCGGTCTGATCCCAGCTTCATGGCGTCGGTCGACAGACACCTCCCGCGCGCGCTGGGTCGTCTACGCCACGGCCGGCGCAGCCGCAGCTGCGACGATCGGCAGCTACCTCGCGCCCATCCTGCTCGCCTGCGGGATCATCGAGATCACGCTCCGCGCCACCACACCGACCCCTACCAGTGCTGGCCTGACCGGATTCCCGTTGGCGAGCTCTGCCGTCATCGCAACAGGAAGCCTCGCGGCTCTGGCGTGGACCGCGTTCAAGGTCGGAGCACTCGCCTACGGCGGAGGGTTCGTGATCATCCCGATGATGCGCGCCGACGCCGTCGACCACTACCACTGGATGACCGCCGCACAGTTCCTCGACGCCGTCGCGCTCGGTCAAGTCACGCCCGGGCCGGTCACCCAGACCGTCGCGGCAGTCGGCTACGCGGCAGCGGGAATCGGCGGCGGCCTCCTCGCCGCCGCCGTCGCCTTCACGCCATCGTTCGCGTTCATCCTGATCGGTGGCGATCGGTTCGACCGGCTACGAGCAAACCGCACTGCGCAGACCTTCCTGCAAGGTGCCGGCCCGGCCGCCATCGGTGCGATTCTCGGCTCGGCGATCCCGCTCGCGCGGTCACTGGCCGAGCCCTGGCAGTTCGCGATCCTGGTCGCTGCCGGCCTGTCACTGTTCGCACTCGGCCGCGGCGTTGTCACCACGTTGCTCGGCGCGGCCGCCGTCGGCGCCGCGATCGCGATTGCCGGCGGCGCGGTCCCGCACTGACCGACGCAGAAGGTACATCGCCGGCCCGGTGGGGGAGCAGGGCCACGGGGAGGAACCGTGGTCAGGCGCTGCGGACCGCGTCGACCACATCGAGCTTGGCGGCTCGGCGAGCAGGGCGGTGGAGGTCTCCATGTGATGAGGCGCTGGAGCATCCCTGTACGTGCGTCGCGATCCAGTCCGCCGACGTCGGGCGTGGATGTGTCCGATGCCACATCCGCTGATCATCGAACTCTAAGGTGACCCGTAGTGGTGGGCACCGGGGGGTGGGACACGATGGGATCGTCGGAGCGGCTGCGCATGTGGCACGAGCCGATCGCGACGGCCTCGCGAGCACCAACGGCGTGCGAACAACGATGAACGCGTCACTGCACCACCCATCGGGGAGGTGCGGCGCGCGTTCGCGGCACCGCGGGAATCGGCGCACGGTTGCCGAGCAGGCACAGGGGCCGGTGGCCCCGAACTCAACCACAGGGGGGAAGAATGATCTCGACCAGACGCAGCTCCGCGCTGCTGGCCACGTTGACGGTCGTGACGCTTGTCGCGGGGGCATGCGGCAGCGACGCGACGACGAAGACGACCGCCTCGACACCAGGCGCGATCGTCAACGACACGACAGCGGCCACCTCGGCCGGCTCCGGCGCATCGACGACGACGACCGGCGGATCGACGACGACGACCGGCGGATCGACGAGCGCAACCACGGCTGGTTCGACTGGTGCCACAACCGGCTCGACGTCGCCGGGCAGCAGCGACCTGGCCAACCACGCCGTGACCGACACCGCCGGTGCGCCGGTGCACGGTGGGACGTTGGTGTTCGGCATCGACTCCGACAGCGCCAACCCGTGGGCGCCCTACCGCGTCAGTTGCGCGGGGAGCTGCTTCTTCGAATTGCAGGGCGTCTCCGACAGCCTCTTCGGGCTCAACGACAAGGGTGAGGTCGTGCCGATCCTCCTCACGTCGGTCGACCACAACGCCGACTTCACGGAGTGGACGCTGCACATCCGCGACGGGATCAAGTTCCAGGACGGCACGCCACTCGACGGCGACGCGGTGAAGTTCAACATCGACACCTGCCTGGACAGCCCGCTGACCGCGAGCGCGTACGCGGCGATCGACAAGACGACCGCCAGCGGTCAGGACGTGGTGATCACCACGAAGGGTGGACCATGGGTCGCCCTGCCGGCCTACTACGCCTATTCCTCGTGCGGGTACATGTTCTCCAAGCAGTGGCTGTCCAGCCTGGCGGACGTGCCGCAACGCAACCCGAAGGCCGTGCACTACGACGCCGCGCTGGCCGCCACTGCGGCGAACGGCGACCCGGCCAAGCCAGTCGGGCTGGGGGCGTTCACCTTCCAGTCGTACACACCGGGCAACGGCAACTCGTTCAAGGCGACGAAGAACCCGGACTACTGGCGTGGCCCGAACGGGATCACCGGTGAGGACCTGCCGTACCTCGACGGGATCGAGGGCGTCGCGTACGTCGATGCCGACAGCCGCTCCAACGCGGTGCGCTCGGGCGACATCGACGCGATGGCGACGGCGAACTCCGACACGATCAAGACCGCGCTGGACGACAAGGACCTGAAGACCGTGTCGAGCAACAAGTTCGGGGAGACCAGCTACGTCCTCCTCAACGTCGCCCAGGGCGCGGCCGACCCGAAGGGAGACAACGCGAAGAGCCCGCTGCTGCAGCTGCCTTGCCGCCAGGCTCTCGCCGCCGCGATCGATCGCGACCGGTACTCGCAGGAGCGCGGCGGCGGCGGTATCGCCTCCCCGGCCGACGGACCGTACCCGAAGGGTTCACTCGGTTACCTGCCCGACAGCGGCTACCCGAAGTTCGACATCGCCCAGGCGCAGAAGTTCATGGACGCGTGCCTGGCGGCGACAGGTACGAGCAGCCTCGAGTTCACCTTCAACACGACGAACGACCCGTTCAACGTCGAGTCCGTCCAGTTGATCGCGGCGATGTGGACCGACGCATTCGGTGACAAGGTGAAGACCACGGACACCCCGATCGAGCAGGGTCAGTACATCGGCCTCGCCCTCAACGGGACGTTCCAGGCGCAGACCTGGCGCAACCACAGCGGCGTCGATCCCGACCAGCAGCGCACGTGGTGGACGACCGCCGCCGCCAAGCCGATCGGCACGTCAGCGCTGAACTTCGGGCGGTTCCAGGATCCGATCATCGACCAGGCGCTGGAGACGATCAAGATCAACGGCGACACAGCGGCACGCAAGGCGGCTGCCGAGGCGATCAACAAGGAGTTCGGTGCACAGGTGTGGAACCTGTGGTTGACCCGGGCCGACTCGGCGATCATCAGCCAGCCGTACGTCAATGGGATCAGCGCCAACAAGCTGCCGGACGGCACGACGGGCATCGGCCTGTACGGCCAGCAGCGTCACCAGAGCAACCAGATCTGGTGCGACAACGGGAAGTGCGCCTAGGTCTCACGACCCCGGTCGGTCCTGGGCCGCGCCGGACCCCGCCACAGCGGCGGATCGCTTGCGCAGCTCGACGTCATGACCGCGATCGCCTGTCGGCGATCGCGGTCAGGCGCGCGACCGCCCGCCGGGCCGAACGGCCGAGCGGGCGGTACTGCGCAGGCCCCTCCCAAGGGCACACCTGGTCTACGTCGCCGCGTGCTGCTCCGGATGGGCGGTCCAGCAACACGCGCCCAGGTCGACGCGTCCGTTGAGCAACAGCCTCATGAGCGTTCGGTCGGCCACAGGGTCACCTCCGACGATCCCGTTCCGCGCGAAGTGAACGTGGCGGCCGGCCTCGTGCCACACCTGCCACACGTCGAACTCGGCCAGCTCGCCGGTCTCACCGAGCACCGCCGCACCGCGGCCGACGAACGTCTCGGTCGCCTGCGTCACGTGCCGCGGACCGCTGGCCGTCATCCGGCATCCTGCGGGCGGTCCCGCTCGTCGCGGAGCCGGTTCGAGCAGTTGTCGCAGTCTGCCGACGTCGGTGCACCCATCGTCAACTGGTTCCACCCGTGAAGCACACGCCCACGGTACGGAGCCACGCATGCGGCGCGCCGGGTCATAGGTCCTTTCACCGACGATCACGCGGCGACCGGCTCGCGCTCGGCCTCGATGTCGACGACGTCAGCATCCTTGGGGCCCGCCTCGAGGTCGAGGTGGGGGAGGATCTTGTCGAGCCACGTCGGCAGCCACCAGTTCGCTCGACCGAGCAGGCTCATCGTCGCCGGCACGAGCACCATGCGCACGAGCGTCGCATCGAGGAGCACGGCGACGGCGAGGCCGACACCGAAGAGCTTGCCGGTGGGATCGTCACCGAGGACGAACGCGGCGAACACGCTCATCATGATCAACGCGGCCGATGTGATGACCCGTGCGGTGCTGGACAGTCCCGTCACCACGGACTGGTGGCTGTCACCGGTCGCCACGTACTCCTCCCGAATCCGGGACAGGAGGAACACCTCGTAGTCCATCGACAATCCGAAGAGGATGGCGAACATCATCAACGGTGCGAACGGGTTGATCGGCATCGTGTGTTCGACCCCGATCAGATGGTTGCCCCAGCCCCATTGGAACACGGCGACGATCACCCCGTAGGCCGCGGCGATCGAGAGCAGGTTCATCAATGCGGCCTTCAGCGGCACGAGGATCGACCGGAACACGATCATCAGCAGCACGAACGACATCGCCACGATCGCGGCGATGAAGATCGGCAGGCGGCTCGTGATCCGTTCGGTGAGGTCGGTGATCATCGCCTGTCCGGTGAGCAGCGCTCTGGCGTCGGTGCCCGCAACCGTGATCGGGAGCACCTCGGAGCGCAGGTGCCGAACGAGCGCCCCGGTGGCCTCGTCCTGCGGCGCCGTGGTGGGGTTGACGGTCAGCATCGCGGTGTTCCGGGCGACGTTGAAGACGGGTGCCGTGACGGCGGCAACGCCGGGATCGGCCTGCAGCGCGTCGTGGACGCGGCCGACGGCCACCTGATCGGCTGCCGTCGGGACCTCGATGACCACCTGGATGGGGCCGTTGAAGCCGGCACCGAAGCCGTCGGCGAGCAAGTCGTACGCCTTGCGCTGGGTCGTCTGGGCGCTGGCGTTGCCGTCGTCGGGCGTGCCGATCCGCATGCTCAGCGCCGGCGTCGCGACGACGCACAACGCAACGAGGCCGATGACGGCGTAGCGAACCGGGTGGGTGCCGACGTGGTGGGCCCGCCGGCCCGAGAACGTCTCCTGCGCAGGCTTGACGACGTGCCGCTTGCGGTGGATCGAGAGCTTGTCGATCTTCGTGCCGGCCAGCCCGAGCAGCCCGGGCAGCAGCGTGGTGGCGGCGAGCATCGCGACGACGACGACCAACGCGACAGAGACGCCCATCGACGTCAGTGCCGGAAGTCCTGCGAGGAACAGACCGAGGATGGCGACGACCACGGTCGTGCCCGCGAACAGAACCGCCTGTCCGGCAGTGGCGATGGCGGTGCCGGCCGAGTCCTCGACGCTCATGCCGTCGTGCAGGTGCTGGCGGTGGCGCGTGACGATGAACAGCGCGTAGTCGATGCCCACGCCGAGGCCGACCATCATGCACAGGATCAGCGAGAACTCGGGAACGTCCATGACGGCCGACAGCAGGCCGACCCCGGCAGCGCCGACGAAGAGGCCCATGAGGGCGGTGAGGATCGGCAGGCCCATGGCCACCACGGACCCGAACGCGATCAACAGCACGACGATCGCGACGCCGATGCCGATGAGCTCGCTGCTGGGATCGTGCTTCGCGAGTTGCGCGAGGGCACCGGTGAACTCGGTCTGCACGCCGGCGGCGCGGGCGGTGTCCGCCGCGGTCGTCGCGTCGTCGAGCTGGGTGACGGTGAGCTTGTCCAGCGAGTAGGCCACGTCGAGGTACGCGGTCTGCCCGTCCGGGCTGACCGCCGCGGACTGCGCGACGAACGGATCGGTGACGCCGGCGACATCGTGGCCCCTCGACAGCTGCTGGCGGACGCGTTCGATGGTCGGTCTGTGGTCGGCGTCGTCGAGCCGACCGTCATCGATGTGGACGACGATGCGCGTCGATTGTCCAGCGTGGCTGGGGAACCGGTCCTTCAAGATGTCGGCCGCTCGTTGTGACTCGACGCCGGGGACACGGAAGCTGTCGTCGAACTGGCCGCCCGCGGCGCCTTGCAGCGCCACGACCGCGATCGCGGCGACGAGCCAGAGGCCGATCACGCGGAACGGGTGGCGGGCGCTGCTGCGGCCGAGTCGATACAGAAGTGCACTCACTGGGGTCCTCCCGGGGTTGGCCCCGCCGAGTGCGGGATGAGGCCACCATCCCCGGACCCGCTGACGTCTGACTGCACTTCGGCTGAGCTCGACGACAGCGCCGATCCAGCGCGTCGTCCGTCAGGGTCCGAACACCACGTCCTGGCCGAGCCGGCCATGCTGGCCGAGCTCGAACGCTGCCAGGAACGCGTCGGGACCGAGCAGCGTGACGGCGGCTTCCCGCGCGCGCTCGAGCTCGTCGCGTTGGAACGCGGGCATCGGCGCCCCGGCATCGTTGCGGAGACGGTCAGCATGCCCGAGCAGCTGTGCTGCGTGCTCCCCGCTACCTGCGTCCGCGGCGAGGATGCCGAGCACCGCGCAGCACACGGCAGCACCGACGAGCACGTCGGCCTGCGGATCGACGCGGTTCGCGAGCCGGCGAGGGCCGCCGGCCAGGTACAGCTCGAGTGCTTCGGTCGCCGCCGCGGCGGCCGCACCGTCGCGACCGTGGAGCCGGTGGACGTCGGCGAGACCCGTGAGGGCGAGGAAGACCACCGGCGTGTTGCCCAGCCGGCGGGCGAGGTCGAGCGCGCGGTGGTAGACGAGCTCGGCGCGCGTGGCGTCGCCGTGTTGGAGGAGCGCCCAACCGAGCCGCGCGAGCAGTGCACCGGTGAAGCCACGAAGGCCGAGCGAGTCGTTGGTCTCGACCGCTTCTTCCAGGTGGTCGATCGCGGCTCGGTAGTTGCCGGAGCGCTCGTCGAAGTCGGCGACCATGCCGAGGCACATCGAGCGCATCATCGGTCTGTCGATCCGGGAGAAGCCCTCGGCGGCCTCGCGGTAGCAGCGCTCGGCCTGTCCGAGGTCGCTGTCCAAGAGGCCGAGCTTCGCCCGCGAGTACGCACGCGCGGCGACCACGAACGGGTCGTCAGGCAACCCCAGGTAGAACCCGAGCACCTCGAGGCGGCGGCGGCGGCCTTCGTCACGGTCACCGCGCGCGGCCGCGACCTCGGCGTAGAACGAGTACGTCAGGGCCATCGAATCCACGTCGTGGGCTTCACGGAAGATCGCCAGCGCGGCTTCGAGGTCGGCATCGACGCCCGCCGGTGCGCCCAACTGGAAGTCGAGCAGTCCCCGGCCCGTCAACGCCAGTGCCCGAGCGCGCTCGCTCGCGTCGCCGCCACACCGAAAGGCGTCGCCGAGCCAGCGCTTGCCCTCGACGGCGGTGCCCGCCAGCCAGTGGGGCCAGCTCGCGCCGCCCGCGATCGTCAGGGCAGCCTCGGCATCGTCGCTGGAGACGGCCCATTCGAGTGCTCCTCTGAGGTTGTCCTGCTCGTGGTCGATCGCCGTCAGCCACGCGCGCTGGTCGTCGCCGGTGAAGGCGGCTGCGGAGCCGGCGCACAACCGGGCGTAGTGCGCCGCCATGGCGTCGCGGATCCGCTCCGAGTCGCCTCGTTCGGCGAGCTTCTCCCGCCCGTACTGCGCGAGCGTCTGGAGCTGGGTGAAGCGCAGGTCGTCGGCCGTGGGCACCGCGATGACGAGCGACTTGTCGACAAGGGCATGGATGATGTCGGCGAGCTCGGACGCAGCGAGGCTCTCGTCGGCGCAGACGGCTTCGGCCGTGGCCAGGTCGCAACCGCCCGGGAACACCGACAGCCGTTCCAGGACGCGCTGCTCGTCGTCGAACAACAGCTCGTAGCTCCAGTCGACAACGGCCCGCAACGTCTGCTGGCGCGGCAGCGCGGTGCGTGACCCGCCGGTCAGCAAGCGGAACCGATCGTTCAGGCGCGACGAGATCTGCTGGACGGGGAACGCTCGGGTGCGCGCGGCAGCGAGCTCGATGGCGAGCGGCAGGCCGTCGAGGCGGACGCAGATCTCCGCGACCGCCGCGAGGAGATCGTCGGAGAGCGCGAGCGGCGCACCCGCGGCCTGGGCGCGTGCGATGAACAGCTCGACGGCATCGTCGGTCGCGAGCGGCGGCACCGGCCAGATCGTCTCGCCACCGACTCGCAGCCCCTCACGGCTCGTCGCGAGGAGACGCAGACCTGGACAGCGGCGCAACAGGTCCTCGGCGATCCCGGCGGCTGTGGCGATCACGTGCTCGCAGTTGTCGAGCAGGATCAGCAGGTCACGTTGGCCGATCATCTCTGCCAGCCGGCTGGGGTCAGGCAGGTCGAGAGCGGACGCGATCGCGGCGCGCACACCGGCGGGATCGCCGACGGGGGCGAGCTCGACGAGGCACCCGCCGTACGTCAGCGACACCGACTGGCCGCGAGCCGCTTCGAGCGCCAGCCGTGTCTTGCCCACCCCGCCGGGCCCGACGAGCGTGACGAAGCGATGATCGTGGAGCAGCCGCGTCAGGGCGCGCAGCTCGCCGTCGCGTCCAACCAGTGGTGTCAGCGACTCCGGCATGGTCGGGCGTTGCTCGGTCCACGTGGCCACGCCTCGACCGGGGGCGTCGGCCGCGTCCAGCGACGGATCCTGGGCGAGGACCGCGGCCTCCAACTGGCGCAGTTCCGGCCCAGGGTCGAGCCCGAGATCCTCGCTCAGGACGCGTCGACCTTCCTGGAAGATCCTGAGGGCATCTGCCTGGCGCCCGGCGCGGTACAGCGCGGTCATCAACAGTCCACGGGGCCGCTCACGGAGCGGGTGCGTCGAGACGAGCGCTTCGAGCTCGCCGATCACGCCCCGATGCCGACCGAGTTGCAGCTCCATGTCGAGTCGTTCCTCGACCGCGGCGAGGCGCAGTTCCGACATCCGGCTGATCTCCACCGCGGCGAACTCCTCATAGGCGAACTCGGCGAGCGCGTCGCCCCGCCACAGCGAGTCGGCCTCCGCCAGGAGCTCGATGGCGCGCCCTGGCTCGCCGCGGGTCGCCGCCGCACGTCCCTCCGTGACCAGCTGCTCGAATCGGTGCACGTCGACTGCACCGGGCGAGAGCTCGAGCGCGTAGCCGCCGCCGCGCATGGCCACGAGGCTCGTCGAACCGAGCGCGCGGCGCAGCTTCGAGACGAGTCCCTGCAGGCCGTTGCGGACCGCGGGCGGCGGTTCGTCCCCCCACAACGCGTCGACGAGCTGATCAGCGGCCACCACACGGCCCGCATGCAGCGCCAACACCACGAGGAGCGCTCGCAGCTTGGCTCCCGTGACCACGACGTCGCGCTCGTCGTCGTCGAGGATCTCGAGCTCGCCGAGAAGGGCGATGTGCATGAGTCGACGGTACTTGGGATGTTCGACGCGCCGTCGGTGACGCGCCTATGACGGATGCGACGCGCGCAGCTCGGCGAACCGGCGGCGAGCACTCCCGGGCGCCCCAGCGTGCTCGATGGCGTCGGCGAGCAGTTCGATGATGTCATCGTCCCGCCCGAAGTGGGCGAAGTGCTCGAACGCGAGGTCGATCGCGCGGAGGACCGCGCCGCAGCGGCAGAGCTCACGGAGCTCGTCCAGTTGTCGTTGTCGGCGGGACATGCTGCACGCGTCGGTTGGTGAGCTCACGAGAAGCTGAACGGCGGATACCGATCGGTCACCAGCGTGAAGGCGTAACCGATGACTCTGTTGTTCCATCGGATCACCCCCTCGACGAAGTCGAAGATCGTCCGCGGGTACCGCCCCGTGAAGAGGATCGTGAACCAGGCGGCGATGACCGCCACCACGGCGACGATGTTCAGCAGGGCCAGCACGATGTAGTGCGGGATCGCCAGGAACCACTTCAGCAGAGGAAGCCAGCGGTTCAGATCGCGGGTGGCGTCCGGGTAGTCGTAGTCCAGACGCACCGACTGGTGATCGGTGGTGGACGGGTAGCGGTCGTCCATGAGGGCCAGGTAGGCCCACACCCGATTGGTGAACCGCTGCAGCTCCAGGTTCCAGTCGAACCACCATCGCGGATACTTCTGGCGGAACACGATCATCAGCAAGGGGCCGAAGAACAGCAGGCCTCCGGCACCTGCGGCCGCGGTCGTCGAGCCGGGCTCGTTCGACCAACGCCAGATCCCACCTGAGACCGCTGCCAGCACGGTGAGGATGGGGAGTGCGGTGAGGAGCCGCACGGCCGTGGTCGGCCTGTTGAGTGGTCGGTCCGGGTAGTCCACGGAGAACCGAACGGGGTACGGCTCGGGTCGCATGGCTCAGCTCCCCAGCCGGCGCAGCCGGTCGCTGATGATCGGATCCGCCGGTGTCGGTGTCGGTGTCGGTGTCGGTGTCGATGTCGATGGTGGTTCGCCCAGGAGGGCGCGGATGGTTGTGGTGTTCATGTCGACCACACTGACCGACGCCGCTGGCTCGACGCTGACGCCGCGCTGACCCCGGCCCGAGCGCGGCCTGGTCTCAGGACAGCACCGCCACGGTGCGACGTGGTTGCCGACCGACCACAGCCGCTGCGCACAGCAGCGCTGAGAGTCCGCCCAGCGCGAACGGCACGCGCGGGGAGGAGATCTGGATGACCCAGCCCATGAAGACCGCGCCGACGGGTGTGCTGCCGAACCAGGCCATCTGGTGGAGGGCCATCACCCGGCCCTGCATGGACGGATCCGTCGACTGTTGCAGCACGACGGTGTTGACGGACTGGAACGACGCCGATGCGAATCCCAACAGGATGCTCACGGCCACGAACGGCCAGAACCCTGGGGTGACGGACAGCGCCAAGCACGTCACCGCGAACCCCACCAGCGCGATGGCCAGCGTGCGGCGGGGATGCGGCTTCACGCCGGCGATGTAGATGCCACCGATGATGGAGCCGATCGCGCTGACGCTCATCGCCGTCCCCACCGATCCTGCGCCCCGATGGAAGCCGAAGTGCACCATCGAGGGGAACGTGGTCTGGAAGTTGTACGCGACGGTGCCGACGACCGTCATGACGAGCAGCGGGCGGGCCACGTCAGGATGGGTTCGTACGTAGGTGAGGCCTTCGCGCACCTTGCCCTTCGCCCGTCCGATGAGTGGTCGGCTGACGAGGTCGCTCGACCGCAGCGCGATGAGCGCGCCCACGACGACGAGGTACGAGGCCGCGTTGATGAAGAAGCACGTCGCGACGCCGGCGGTGGCGATGAGCGCGCCGGCCATCGCCGGGCCGATGAGGCGTGACACCGAGTTGATCGTGCTGTTGGCCGCCACCCCGCTGGGAAGCAGTTCGGGCCCGACGAGTTGGAACAGGATGGCCTGCATCGCCGGACGCTCGACCGCCAGGACGAGGCCGAGCAGCAGCGTGAGCGCGTAGATCCACCAGATGGTGACGTGGCCGGTGGCCACCACCACGCCGAACGTCAGTGCCAGCACGCCCGACAGGCTGGACGTGGCGAGGAGCAGGCGTCGGTTGTCGACCTTGTCCGCGAGCAGACCGGCGGGCGCGCCGAGCAACAGCATCGGCAGGAACTGCAGCGCCGTCGCCAGACCGAGCCGGTCACTCCGGTTGGTGATCTCGAGCACGAGCCAGATGACGGCCAGCGATTGCGTCCACGACCCGATGCTCGAGATGGTCTGGCCGATGAAGTACAGCCGGAAGTTCCGGCTGTCGAAGGCCGCGAAGCGCCGTGACGTGTGGTCCATGGGCCGAGCTTGACCGACGAGCTCGTCGGCGGTGCGCCTCCGTTCGGGGGCGACCGACGGAGCCGAGGACGTGATCGCTGCCTTCGGACCCCACGGAGAACGCACGCACCTCCATCAGTCGGCGCACGCGGCGCGCGCGGTCACGGGTCGCTGTCGACGAGCGTTCGTTCCAACACGGCGGCTGCGTGGCGGTGACCGACCGTCTCGTAGCCGACGACGACGATGAGCGGTGCGAGCGTGATGAGGATCAGGCAGGCGCCGATCGAGCCGCCCACGGCAGCGACCGCGACGGCGAGCGCGCGCGCGAGCACGACTCCGGCGAACAACCAGATGTGGAAACCGTCTCCATCGTGGACGAGGTACGTGTAGAGACCGAACAGCGCGGTCGAGAAGATCAGGACGGGGACCGCCACGGCGAGCACCGCGCCGAGTGTGCCGATGCGCGCGTCGCCTTCGACGACGAAGGCGGCCACGTGGACGCCGGCGCCGATCGCCGCGATGGATCCGAAGATCAGCATGTGCCCGTAGCCCCAGACGACCGAGCGCTCGCGGTGGTGATGGAGGACGTCGGCGGACGGGAGGATGAAGTAGGTCCACCACAGGCTGAAGGTCAGGCCGACGCCGGCGGTCACGACGATCACCGCCTCGGCGGTCCAGCCCGACGTCGCGACGATTGCCGCGACGGAGGTGACGGTCCCGAGCAGCGCCTCGCCGAGCACGATGATCGTCAGCAGCCCGTACCGCTCGGCGACGTGGTGGGCGTGCCAGGGCGATCCACCCGTCCTGCGTTCGGCGATGACGGGACCGGAGAGCTCGATGGAGGCGAGGCCCGCACCGACGACGGCGGCGACGGGGATGCTGGGGTCGGCGATCGCCAGCGCGACCCAGCCGACCTGCGCGCCGAGCAGCGTCAGTCCGTTCAGCTTCGCTGTCGCTCGCCGCTGCGGATCGTCGCGTGCGGCTCGCTCCCACTGGGCGACCATCGCGATCCGCATCACGACGTAGCCCGCCACCATCACCCCGTTGCCGAGCGAGTGGCCGGCATCGACCGAGTGGAACATGGCCGGGAGCCCGAGCGCGAGCACGATCACACCGACCATCTGAACCATCGTCGTCAGTCGGTAGAACCAGTCGTCGGTGTCGTAGGCGGACGCGAACCAGGTGAAGTTGATCCATGCCCAGCAGATCGCGAACACCGCGAACGCGAACCCGCCGATCGCCGGGCCGACGTGCCCCTCGGCCACGAGGTGCGCCATCTGCTCGCTCGCCTGCCCGAACGCGACCACGAAGGTCAGGTCGAACAGCAGCTCCAGCGGTGTGGCGGCGCGGTGCGATTCGTTCGGATCGCGGCCGGTCATCCGCGTGATCCTGTGGCTCAGCCCGCGCGGCGCGACCGTCGAGTTGCTCATCGTTCGATGCTGCCACGCACAGGACGGCGGGCTGAGCGAGTGTGCGCGCGACCTCCTCGCGATCGCGATGGTTCCGTCCGCGGCGCGCCGCAGGGCGCAGCCCGGTCAGGACGAGCTGGACGTGCTGGATGATCGGGTCGAGCTGCTGATGCCGCCAGCGGTGGCGGTGATGCTGACCTCGATCCGGCTGCCGACCTTCGTGAACGTGGCATCGACGCGTCGTGCGTCGGGGTGGTCGATCGTCAGTTCCCACCCGGCCGCGGTCGTGACGTCGTTGACGGCGAGCGCCTGTCCATCGCCGGAGACGTCCAACGAACCGCCATCCGTGCGGATGACCGCGTGATGCGAGGAGGTGCTGGTCACCTGTGATGTGGACGATGCGTCGCGGTGCTGCTCGTTCGTCGTCATGGTGCCCTCCTGCGTGGTCGATGGTGCACGGGTCGGGGACGTCGTCGTCGCCGACGCAGGGGCCCCCGTGTCGTTCGTCGAACGAGCCGTGACGGTCGGTGCCGGAGACGTCGTCGTGCTCGGCTCCGTGGCGACCTGCTCGGACCCGCAGCCTGCCAGGGCGAACAGCCCGAGCGCGACCACCAGGCACGGCACTCGACGGCACGAGCGGGCGCTCATGGTGTCGCCCGCCTCCGTACGAGCTGCAGCGCACCGCCGGTGAGCAGCAGCAGCAGCGCGATGCGCACGAGCGCATCGCTGTCGGTGCCCGTGGCCGGCAGCGTCCGTCCCGACGCTGCGCCGACCGCCTGCGGCACCGGACCGGACGATGCGAACGCCTGGCCGTGCGACCGCGGCTCGGGAGTCGGCTCGGCGCCGATGATCTGCGCGGTCGGCGCGGCGCTGCCGATCGTCGGATCCGTGACGGGAACGGCGGGCTCGCTCCCGACCACGCTCCCGCCCGTCGGCGGATCGGTCGGCGGGTCGGTCGGCGGCGTCGAGGGCGTCGGCGGCGCGAGGCAGAAGTGCCCGGCTGCGTCATCCAGCTGACAGATCACGACGAGGCTGTGGTTCACCGCCGACACGTTCCCGGTGACCACCTGCGCGCGGTCGGTGCCCGTGTTCGTCGCGGACATCGGACCGGTGACGATCGAGATCGTCGTGTTGCCGCCCGTGTTGGCCCTGGACATCCCGAGGCTGACGACTGCCGACACCTGGCGGATGTTTGCCCGTGGACCGCTGCCGGCTGGGCCCGCCAACGAGTAGGCGTTGGCATCCAGCTGACTGCTGATGTTGATGAGGAGGTCGCCGAAGGGCAGCACGAGATCGCCGTGCGACGAGTCGGAGCTCCCGTTCGTGGCGGCGGAGATCTGGGCCAGCAGGTTGGCGAGGAAGGCGGCGAGCTGGTTGACGACCGCGGTCGTCGCCTCGTCGAGCTGGCCGGACGACGCGTCCTGGGTGGCCCCGATCGCGTTGCCGCCCGTCGACGCCACGGCAGCACCGACGTTGGCGACGACGACCTGTTGGTGGATGCTCGCCGAGCCGTCCCCGGTGGCCGTGGCCGTCGCCGACTGATCGATCAGGGTCGTCGACTTGTTGCCGACCGCGGTGGCGTCTCCGGTGGTGATCGCGCCGGTGCCGTCCGCCGTCGAGTACGAGCTGAGCAGCACGGGCAGGAGCACCGCGAACAGCTGCTGGGCGACGTCGGGATCGGGCGTGGCGGCCAGCGAGCCCGCCAATCCGCTCACCTGGTTCAGTCCGCTGTCCGCGATGGCGACGCCGAAGTTGAACACGAGCGCGCGCTGGTCGATCGTGAGCTGAGCCGTGTCCGAGCCGACGGCGGTCGCCGCCTGCGAGACGCCCGTCGTCGAGTCGTTCCCGGTCGCTTGCGCCGCTCCGGATTGGACCGACGCGCTGCCGGAGGTCTGGCCGGTGATGGCGATCGAGTTCCCGCCCGACGTGGCGATCGAGACGCCGAGTCGCACCGTGGTGACGCGCTGGGTCGAGGCATCGGACGTGCCCTGCTGCGCTCCTGCCGTTGCGGCCTGGGTGACGTACGTGTCGGCCGCGTTGCCGACAGCCGTGGCCGAGCCGGTCGTGATCTGGCCGGATCCGCTCGAGCCCGCGGCGTCGGAGGCGGTGGCGCTGTTCAGCCCGGTGTCGGCCGTCGCCGCGCCGATGTTGAAGACCAGGACGACCTGGGTCACGTTCGCGGTGGCCTGGTCGGTGAGGACCGTGATCGCCTGCTGGTCGATCACGGTCGTGTCGCGGTTGCCGACGGCGGTCGCGGAGCCGGTGTGCACGTCAACGCTGCCCGTGCCCGACGAGCCGTCCTGGCCGGCGCCGGGCCCGGTCGTGACCTGGTTGCCCCCGCTGGACGCCACCGCGATGGCGGTGCCCGAGACGTCGACCGTCTGCGTCCCGGTCTCGGTGCTCGTTGCTCGTGCAGCGGGCGAGGTCGTCGAGGTCGAGGTGGTAGAGGTCGAGGTGGTGGACGTGGCTGCCCCGGAGACGGGGTCGGTGGTGCCGGAGCGAGTGGGGCTCGTGGTGGTGGTGGCGGGCTCGTCCGATGATGATGGTGTTGCCACGGGCGTCGCGACCGTGGTCGAGGAGCGAGCGTCGCCCGTCGAAGTTGACGTCGAAGTCGACGGCAACGTCGACGTCGACGTCGACGTCGAGGGCGCATTTGTCGTCGTCGTCGTCGCATCCCCGTCGTGCGGTGCGCTCTCCGCCTCGGTGGTCGGGGCATCACCGGTCGGCGCAACGTCGGCCGCCGCCTCGCTCGGGATCACCGCCGTGATGACGATGGTCGTGGTCGGCGGAGCGGGCTGCACCGACTCGGCACCACCCTCGTCGGCCCATGCCGGGCATGTCGTGCCCAGCACCGCCAGCACCGCTGCGATGCCGGCACACCTCGCGATTCGACCCACGCTCACTCCCTCGCCGTTGTTCCACTCGGACGTGCTGCTGACGAGCAGTCGGGGTGGCAGATCGCTGACCTGCCACCCCTGCTCACGTTGCTGTCCAGCGTTGAGCGGTGCTCAACGTGCTGCTGACTGCCGACTGCTCTCGCTGTGCTGCGGTTCAGCCGGTGGTGGCCGGCGTCTCCGTGCTGGTGTCCGTGCTCGTGTTCGTGCTGGTGTTCGAGCTGCTCTGGGAGACGGTGATGCTCGAGCTGTTCGACGAGGACGCACTGCCGGTGGTGACGCTGTTGCCGCCGCTCGAGGTGTTGCTCGAGCTCGAGGTGTTGCCCGCGGTGGCGGAGCCACCTGCGCCACCCGTCGACGTCGCCGCGCCGCCGGTTGCGGAGGCAGCACCACTGGTCGACGTCGCTGCGCCACCCGTGCTGGTGGCCGCGGCCCCGTTGCCGGTGCTGTCCGCGCTGCTCGTCCCGCTGCCCGCCGATGCGTCGGCGTTACCGCCCGTCGAGATGCCGGTGCCGCCCAACGCCGACGACGAGCCGCCACCGGCTGCTGCCGCGCTGCCCTGATCGGTGCTGTTCGACTGGTTCACTGTGGTGGTCTGCGCGTTGCCGCCGCTGTTCGCATCGGCCGACTGGCTGACGCTGATGTCGACGGAGGCGTCCTGGCTGACGGTCGAGCGTGCCGTCGGGTGCGTGGCTGCCGGAGCGCCGCTCCCGCCGCCGGTGCCACCGCCGACGCCGCTGGTCGTCGCCGATGCCGAGTTGGTCGACGAGTTGTCCTGCGACTGGGTGATCGAACCCGTGACCGAGTTGTCGGCCGACGCGGCCCCAGTGGTCAACGAGTTGCCACCCCCGGCGTCATTGCTCGACGTCGCGTCGTTCGTCGCGGCAGCCGTGCCTCCCGCGCCGCCCGTGCTCGTCGCGTCGCCGCCGGTGGCGGTGGCGGAGCCGGATGTCGCCGCGGCGTCGCCACCGGTGGCGTCGACGATCGTCGCATCGCCGGTGGTGGTGGCGGTCCCGCCGCTGACGTCGGACATCCCGTCACCGGCGGTGCCGGTGGCGTCGCCGCTGAGCGCGTCCCCGTCGCCGGCTGCGGCATCCGAATCGCCGCCATCGGCATGTCCCGTTGCCTCCTGCGAGGTGGTGTTGTCCTGCGTCGTGCGCGTGATCTGTTCGTTGTCGCCGGTGTTGGTCACCGCGTCCTGGGTCAGATCGATGAAGGCGGACGTCGTCTGGTCGGTCGAGTCATGCGCTGCCGGCCCGGATGCTGCGTTCGCTGCTGCCGGGACGGCGAGCAGGCCGACGGCTCCCAACGCGGCAATTCTGTGCCACCTGCGTGCGTGATGGATCACTGTCTTCTCCCTCGTGTTGATGTGGTGGATGCCCACAGCCGCCACCTCCGCGCGGAGGTCCCCAAACGGCCGCTGGCGCCCTTTACCCAACGCGCGCAATCTATAACTACATTTCACAAATCTCCGCAAAGCTCGCTATGTGCACTGGCATGCGCGCGACCTGTAGCGATATCGGACGAATAGGCCTACCCATTCGGGCGGATAGCGAGAAGATCGGCAACGACACATCTCTGACGGAGGGGAGCCGATCCGGTCCGCGGCATGCCACCGCCAGGCGATCAGCGGCGGCGGAGCACCTTCGCCGCGCCGAGCGCGACGCCGAGCGTGAGCCCGAAGACGAGGTGGGCGCTCAGGTCCTTCCAGAGCGTCGCCTCGTCGTACTCGGTGATCGCCTTGTAGATGCCGAGCCGGCCGAGCACCGCATATGACGTGCCCCATGCCGTCGCACCCGTCCCGACGCCGACCCCCAGCGTCGGCGCCGGCAGCACGGACGCGGCGATGCCGGCAACCATGCCCCAACCGACTCCGGTCATCCAGTGCACGACGTTGTTCGTCGGGGCGACCAGCGAATCGTCGAGATCGATCCCGACCGCGTCGGCGATGCGCTTGCCGACCCTGGCCGGTGCCGGCGCGTCCGCGCCGAAGTCATGCGCGTCGGTCGACAGCTCCCATCGCGTGAAGCTCGCCTCGCCGCCGCCGTCGCGGTAGCGGCGATACCAGAGCAGGTCCATGGCGGCCGTGGCCAGCACGCCGGCGGCGGCGCCCCTCGATGCACCGGCGATGATGCCCACGCTGCGAACTGTAGAGGCCTGTGCGGCTCACGTCTGCGGGTCGGCGAGGGCGCGGGCTCCCAGCTCGGCACGGACCTGCGCGGCGCCCTGCACGAGCGCCGCGAGCTTGGCGAACGCCACCGGTCTGGTGAGGAACTTCATCCCGCAGTCGGGCGCCGCGACGAGGCGCTCCGGCGGGACCACCTCGAGCGCGGCCCGGAGGCGGTCGGCGATGACGTGCGGCGCTTCGACGTCCGGTGTCGACAGGTCGAGCACACCGAGCACGATCGTCTTCGCCGCCAACGGCACGAGCAGCGAAGGATCCAGCCGCGGTTGGGCGAACTCGATGGCCAGCTGGTCGGCGGCGCACTCGGCGAGCTCGGCGAGGAACGGGTAGCCACCGCGCTTGTCGGCCACGTACACCGCGTAGCCGTAGCACGTGTGCAGCACCGTGGTGGCGCGGATGCCGGCGAGGGCGCGATCGATGGCCTCCACGGCGAAGCTCCGCGCCGCCTCGGCATTGGCCTGGAGGTAGGGCTCGTCGAGCTGCACCACGTCGACGCCCGCCGCCACCAGATCGCTGAGCTCCTCCTGGATGGCGTCGGCGTAGGCGAGGGCGAGCGAGCGCTGATCGCGGTAGTGCTCGTTCTGCGCCAGCTGGCTGAGGGTGAACGGACCGGGCACGGTCACCTTCGTGGCCCGGTCGGTGGCGGACCGCAGGAACTCGGCCGCGGCGAGCTCCACCGGTGCGCCGCGCCGGATCGGGCCGCTCACCAGCGGCACCATCGATCGGCCGCCCACCCGGTTGACGCCTTGCCCCAACCGTCCGCGATCGACTCCGTCGAGCGCGTTCGCGAAGTGGTTGAAGTAGCTCTCGCGTCGGATCTCGCCGTCGGTGACGATGTCGATCCCCGCCTGCACCTGGTCATAGATGGCCAGCAGCGTCGCCGCGTCGAGGGCCTCGTCGAGCTCCCCGGGTGGGATCCGCCAGACGTCGGGAGCGAGCGTGCGCGGGACGCCCTTCTCCAGGAGCCGGTCGTGGTCGATCAGCCAGGATGGCTGCGGGTAGCTGCCGATGACCGTCGTCGGGATCAATGGGAGCTCGGCGACGAGCCGGCTCCTCGCGTCTCGGCCACCTGCCATCAGCGGTGGTCAGCGATACGTGTTGTTGCTGGTGTGGTCACCGTTCAACCAGTTCGTGAGGTCCTGGTGAGCCGTGGTCGCGCGGGTGGCGGAGATCGTCCGCGCGTCGGCATGATCGGCGGTCAGCTCGATCAGCAGGCCGTTGGGATCGCGCACGTACAAGGACCGGCAGTAGCCGTGGTCGAGGATGAAGGTGGCCGGTTCCCGGTAGCCGGCGTCGGCCAGGCGCTTGGCCACGTCGTCCTGGGTGTCGTTGTCGACCTTCAACGCGATGTGCGAGAACGGCGACTCCGGCATCGGCGGGCCGAACAGGTCCTGGTCCTGGGGATCGGCGAACTGGAAGAACGCCAGCGCGCTGCCGTCGGCGAGACCGAAGAACGTGTGGCAGTAGACGCGTTCCGCGCCGAACAACTCGTCGGTCTCGCTCCACGTGGCCACGAGCGGCAACCCGATGAGGTCCTCGTAGAACCGTCTGGTCGCTTCCTGATCACGGGTGACCCAAGCGTTGTGGTGCAGGCGGGCAACTGCGGTCTTGCGCATCGTGTCGGGCACCCCGGTCCTCCCATCTCGGTTCGCCAAAATCTAACAAGGGCCTGGCGAGAGCGCACCGACGAACGCGGCGGTCGCGGCGACGGTGACCTCGGCGGCCTCGAGGTGGGGCGCATGGCCGACGCCCGACACCACGAGTCGCGTGACGGGGCCGCACGCGCCGGACTCGATCCGGTCGAGCTGCTCGAGCGAGCCGTATGGGTCCTCGTCGCCCTGGACGAGCAGCACCGGGCACTCGATCGCGGCCAGACGGTCCTCGATGTTCCACGAACGGAACGCCGGCGAGAGCCAGACGTCGTTCCAGCCACGGAACGTGCGGTCGACGTCGTCGTGGTGCCGGCCGAGGCGAGCTCGCAGATCGGTCGTGACGTAGGCGGCTCGCGCGGCGTCGATGGACGCGATGGTCATGTCCTCGACGACGACGTGCGGTGCGAGCAGCACCAGTCCGGCCACGTCGTGCCCGGCGCCGGCGTGCAGCAGTGCGATCGAGGCGCCATCGCTGTGCCCGACGAGCACGGGACGCTCGATGCCGAGCTTCCTCAACATCTCCGCCAGCACCACGTCGGCCTCGTGGTGCATGTAGGTGACGGGTCGCGGCAGCGGTGCAGGACCGCTGTGGCCGTAGCCGGCGCGCGAGTACACGACCACCTTCGGCTCGCCGAGGGCGGTGTGGAGCGCGGCCGGGAAGCCGCGCCACAGCCCGACGCTCCCGAGGCCGTCGTGCAGCAGCACGAGCGGCGGCCCGACGTGCGCGTCGCCGGCCGGGAGCACGAGCGTGTCCAGCCCGACGCCGTCGACCTCGACGGTCGTCGTCGTCGCGTCGAACGTCACGACGCCGGGGCGAGCCGGTTGCGAAGCGCGAACCGCTGGATCTTGCCGGTGGCCGTCTTCGGCAGCTCGACGACGACGTGGACCTCGCGGGGCCGCTTGAACGCCGCCATCCGGGAACGGCAGTGTGCGTCGAGCGCGGCCACGTCGATCTCGCGACCCTGCCGAGCGACGACGAACGCAACGGTGGTCTCCAGGCCTGCGCCGTCGCGGGATCCGACGACCGCGGCCTCGAGGACATCGGGGTGCTCGATCAGCACCGACTCGACCTCGGCGGGCGAGACCCAGATCCCGCCCGCCTTGATCATGTCGCTGTTGCGGCCGAGGAAGGTCCAGAAACCGTCCTCGGAGCGGGTGTACACGTCGCCGGTGGCGAGCCACTCGCCCTGGAACGCGGCGCGCGTCGCGGTGTCACGGCTCCAGTAGCCCGTCGCCAGGGACGGCCCGCGCACCTGGAGGTAGCCCGGCGTTTCCGCCGTCGCGACGAGGTCGCCGACGTCGTCGACGAGCCGCGCCTCGTAACCCGGCACCGGCTTGCCGCTGGTGCCGGGCCGCTCCTCGCCGATGCGGTTGGAGACGAAGATGTGCAACGCCTCCGTCGTGCCGATCCCGTCGAGCACGGGGTGCCCGAAGCGCGCCGAGAACCGACGCTGGAGATCGGCGGGCAGCGCCTCCCCGGCAGTCACGGTCGCGCGGACCGACGCGAACGTCGAGTCGGGGATGTCCGCGTCGAGCAGACCGGCGACGAAGCCCGGGCTGGCGAAGAACAGCGTCGGCTGCTCCTCGCGGACGAGCGCGCCGACGTCGGCAGGTGTCGGCGGCCGCGGGTTGAGGATGCCGCAGGCGCCGGTCGCCAGCGGGAACGTCAGCGAGTTGCCGAGGCCGTACGCGAAGAACAGCTTGGCCACCGAGAGGCAGCGGTCGTCCGGCCCGATGGCCAGGATCTCGCGCGCGTAGGTGTCGGCGGTCGCCTGCGGGCTGGCGTGGCGGTGCATCACGCCCTTCGGCACGCCGGTCGTGCCCGAGCTGTACAGCCAGAACGCGGGCGAGTCGGGGTTCGTCGCGGCCACGGGTGACTCGTCCGCATCGGTGAACGACGACCAACGGTGCGTTGCCACCGGCGCCGCGCCTCCGGCGCCGACCGGCTCGCCGGCGATGACGGCGTGGCGCAGATCGGGGTCGGCTGCGGCGAGCGCGTCGACGTAGCCGGCGTAGCCCTGCGACAGCACGGCGACGCCCGCTCCCGCGTCGGCCACGATGGCGGCGACCTCGGCCTGCGTCAGCATCGTCGACAACGGCACCGGCACGACACCGGACCGCAGCGCACCGAGGAACCAGGCCGGGAACGCGAGCTCGTCATCGAGCACCAACGCCACCCGCTCGCCGCGTCGCACGTCCAGCGCGCGCAGCGCGCGCTGGACCCGGAACACCGCCCGCTGCAGCGCGGCATAGTCGGTCGAGACGCCTTCGACGCGGAACGCGGTGCGGTCGCCGCGCCCCGCGGCGAGGTGTCGGTCGACCAGCCAGGCAGCGGCGTTGTAGCTCGTCATCGTTCCCCCCAGGAACACGCAGACGGTCGGTGGCTCTCAGATCCTCACGTACTCGTAGTCCACCGGCTTGGCGTGGACGCCGGTCGACGGACCGGCCAGCCACCCCGCCATCTTGCCCGGCGCGGTGACGGCGTGCATCAGAGACTCGACGTACGTCCGGTCGTCCGCTGTCGGTAGCCAACCGTCGACGCTCGCCTGCCAGGTCGCGTCGTCGACGAGCCGACCGTCGGGGCTGACGTGGTGGTCGCGGAACGCACCGACGGCGCGGTTGAACCCGACGTGGGGGCGGCGCAGTTCGAGCCCGACCTCGGCCAGCGTCCGGTTCCACCGGTCGATGCCCTTCTGGCAATCGGCGATGTAGTCGTCGCGCAGCGTCTCGTTCAACGCCGCGAGCGCGGGCGCGGAGCGGGTGGTGAGCCCGCCACCTGCCACGGTCGGCACCTCGCGCACCGCGTCGTGCAGGCGGTGGTCGTCCGTGCGGCGCTCCTCCTGGAAGCGACCCTTCAACCCCGCGGCGTAGTAGTTCGCCGCGTTCGTCGACGTCTCCGCGCCGAACAGGTCGAGCGAGACGCTGCAGTGGAAGTTGAGGTAGCGCTGCAGCATCGCCACGTCGATCCCGCCGAACGGCGCGACGTCGGCCGTGTCGTGCACCTGCATCAGGTCCACCGTGCGCTGCACGACGCGGCCGATGCCCGTCGCGCCGACGAACATGTGGTGGGCCTCCTCCTTGAGCATGAAGTCGCACGTCCGCGAGAGCGGATCGAATGCGCTCTCGCGCAGCGACGCCAGCTGGTACTTGCCGTCGCGATCGGTGAAGTAGGTGAAGAAGAAGAACGACAGCCAGTCCGGCGTCGGTTCGTTGAACGCGCCGAGGATGCGCGGCTTGTCGCTGTCACCGGAGTGGCGCTCGAGCATCTCGTCGGCTTCGTCACGGCCGTCCCGACCGAAGTAGCGGTGCAGCAGGTACACCATCGCCCACAGGTGACGGCCCTCCTCGACGTTGACCTGGAACAGGTTGCGCAAGTCGTAGATGCTCGGCGCAGTGAGGCACAGGGAGCGTTGCTGCTCCACCGACGCCGGCTCCGTGTCGCCCTGCACGACGAGCAGCCGGCGCAGCTCGGAGCGGTACTCGCCGGGAACGTCCTGCCAGGCCGGGGCGCCGAGGTGGTCGCCGAACGCGATGCGTCGATCAGGCTCGGGATCGGCGAGGAAGATGCCCCAGCGGTAGTCCGGCATCTTCACGTGGCCGAAGTTCGCCCAGCCCTCCTGTCCCACGGAGATCGCCGTCCGCAGATACACTTCGTTGTCCTGGAAGGCGACGGGGCCGAGATCCTTCCACCACTCGATGAACTTCGGCTGCCACGACTCGAGGGCACGTTGCAGCCGGCGATCCTCGGCGAGGCCGACGTTGTTGGGGATCTTGGCGTCGATGTCGACGATCGTCATGGTTCGGCCTCCTGGTGTCCGTCCGGCGTCAGATCCGGACGCGGTCGTAGGTGGGACGCGAGCCGGTGCCGTAGCGGCGCAGCGCACCGTCCGGTCCGACGGCGTTGGGTCGCTGGAACACCCAGTTCTGCCAGGCGGTGAGCCGGGCGAAGATCTTCGTCTCCATCGTCTCCGGCCCGGCGAACCGGTGGTTGGCCTCCATCGCGGTGAGCGCGTCCGGCGAGAAGCTGTTGCGCTCCTCCAGCAGGATCCGCACGTCGTCGTCCCAGTCGAGGTCGTCCGGCGTGAACGTCACCAACCCGGCCGACTCGGCCTCGACGGCGAGGAGGTCCTTGCAGATGCAACGACGTGCATCGTCGAGACGATCGTCGTGGCCGAGGAAGCGGGTGGCCAGGCGGCTCAACCCGTTCGACATCGGGAAGCTCCCGTCGTTCGTCTCGCTGAGGCGAATCGTCGCCGGCGGCGAGTCGCCCGCCGGATCCCCGCCGTGGAGCATGTACGAACGGTCGGCGGCGAGGACGAGCTCGGCGAGGACGCCGGCGAAGCAGCTCCCCGGCTCGACGAGCGTGACGATGGAGCGTGACGACAGGTCGAGCCGCTTGAGCGTGCGCGTCCACAGCAGTGCGACCTCGTTGACGAGCCAGTGGTCGACGTGGCTGCGCAGCAGTCGCTCGGCGGCGATCACGCCATCGGCATCACCTCGGGTGTGGAGCACCCACGTGCCGAGCTCGGGCTCGTTGAACCGCAGCCGGAGCATCGCGTCGTCGAGCTGACGCGCGGTAGCGATGATCCACGCCTCGGAACCGGCGGCCAGCAGCTCGTTCGGCGTGGACACGGGTTCACCCGTGGGCCCGTGCACGGTGACGTGCGCGGCGCCGAGGCTGCGCTCGATCTCGACGTCGACCCATCGGTAGTGCAGCCCGTCGTCACGGAGTTGGACGTCGAGTGGATCCAACGTGATGGCGTCGGCCTCGTCGGGTCGCGGGGAGGCTTGGGCGCGGGCCAGCGCACGTTCGCGCACGACGTCGTCGAACCGACCTCGCGTTGCGATCGCGTCGACCAGGCCCCAGTCCAGTGCCTGCTGGCCCTTCACCCCTTCGGCCCGGGTGGCGAAGACGTCGGCGATGTCGCGGCGGACGAAGCGCTTGTCGACCAAGCGCGTCAACCCGCCGGTCCCCGGCAGCACCGCGAGCAGCGGCACCTCCGGCAGCGAGATCGCCGAGGCGCGGTCATCGATCAGCACGATCTCGTCGCAGGCCAGCGCCAGTTCGTAGCCGCCGCCTGCCGCGGTGCCGTTCACCGCGGCGATCCACGCCTGGCCAGAGTTGGCGGTCGCGTCCTCGATCGAGTTGCGCGTCTCGTTGGTGAACTTGCAGAAGTTGACCTTGTGACCGTGCGTCGAACCGGCGAGCATCTGGATGTTGGCGCCCGCGCAGAAGACCTTGTCGATCCCGCCGGTGACGACGACGGCATGGACCTCCGGGTGCTCGAACCGCAGCCGCTGGACGATGTCGTGCAGCTCGATGTCGACCGACAGGTCGTAGCTGTTCAGCTTGAGCTCGTAGTCGTCGCGCAACCCCGCGTCGGGCGTGACTCGCATCGTCACGGTCGCGATCGGCGCGTCGATCGACAGCGCCCAGTGCCGGTACGCGGACGGGTCGACGTCGAACGTGATCGTTGGCGGCGCTGCGACGACGCCGTGCTCGGTGTCTGGACTGACGTCGATCTGCACGTCCTCCACGGCTTCCCCTCAGCTCGTCGGACCTCGTCATTCTACGTCGTGTCGATCATCCGTCAAGAGGTTGTCGAACGATCGACGCCCTCGGACGCGCCGGCGCTCGCCTCGGCTGCGAGGTACCAGCGCACCGCGCCGGGCGTCACGGCGGCGTGCCGGGTCGAGAACAGCTCGTGCGCGCCATGGCCGGGCCAGCGGTCCGGCAGCAGCTGGGGCGGGATCCCGGGATCGAGGAAGGGAAACCGCCGCCATGCGTGGACGAGCTCGACGAGGTCGACGAAGCACGCTTCGTCCGTGGACGGCGTCCGCTCGCCGAACCCGGCGACGAACGCGTCGTACTCCGCCGCGAGCAGACCGAGGTCCCATCCCCGCTCGAGGACGTCGTCGGCATCGACGACCTCGCCCGCCTCCGCACGGAACACCAGCGCCCCCGGCAACAGTCCGAGGTCAGCCAGCACCGCGTTGGCCGCTGGCTCGCGGTCGAGGTGCGGCGACACAGCGATGCCGGGGGCGATGAAGCCGAACCCGGCGAACTCCAGTTGCGTCCGCAGCTGGTGGCGCTTGGCGCGTTGGTCCTCGGACACCGAGCACAACACGACGAGCCACCGTCCGTCCCACGCATGTTCACCGGTGCCGAGCTCGTAGATCCGCTGCGTGCCGTCGACGAGCAGACGCCGGCCTCCCGGGGTGAGGTGCCACCTCGCGCGACGCCCCTGCTTCTCCGAGCGCAACGTGCCCCGATCGGCGAGGCGGGCGATGGCCTGGCGGGCGTTGCGCTCCTCGACGCCGAACAACGCCAGGCTGCGCACGATCGTCGACGTCCACGCCCCGCCGCCGTGGGGGAGCACGAGCTCACCGAGGATCGTCAGCAGCAGTGCTTTCGCGCTCGAGCCCGAGCGGGGGCGCAGGGCGCGGTCGTCCATCGCCGAGTTGTAGCACCCGTGGTCCGGTCAGCCGGGGAAGCTCGGCGCACGGTCGCGTGCCACACCGTGGACGCCTCCATCCGCACGGCGTCGATCAGGCGCGGGCCCGGTTGCCGCAGTTGCCCGTCGCACAGAACCCCGCGTCATCACGTCCTGGCGGCGGTGACGCCGCGGGCGGGATGCGCGCGGGCGCACTCGGCGAGCACCTCGAGCGCCTGGGGCTGACGCGTCGTCAGGCCGAGGCTGGTGATCCCGGAGTCCGCCCATGCCGCGTAGCGCTCGCGGATGCGCGACGCCGGACCGACCAGGCAGCGCTCGTCGACGTACTCGTCGGGCACTGCGGCGATCGCCTCGTCCTTGCTGCCGGCGAGGAACAGCTCCTGGATCCGCGCGGCGGCATCGGCGTAGCCCATCCGGCGCATGTGCTCGTTGTGGAAGTTGACCTCGCGAGCGCCCATGCCGCCGACGTACAACGCGATGCCCGGCTTCTGCGCGGCCAGTGCACCGGCCACGTCGTCGGTGATGCGGACACCGACCTGGGCCTGGATCTCGAAGTTGTGCCAGCCCTTGTCCCGACCGGCGGCTCGCGCCCGGGCGAAGCCCTCCTCCAACCACGGCCGGAACTCCTCCATGCGACCGGGGACGAAGTGCATCGGCAACCACCCGTCGCACAGCTCGGCGGTGAGGCGCACCGTCGCCTCCTTGCCGGAGCCCATCCAGATCGGCAGCTTCGGGTCGCCGTGGATGATCGACCGCAGCGGCTTGCCCAAGCCGGTGGAACCCGGTCCGCTGTAGGGGAGCGAGATCTCGCGGCCCTCGTGCGAAACCGGTTCGTCGCGTTCGAAGATCTTGCGCATGATCTCGATGTAGTCGCGCAGCCG
>JAODBQ010000128.1 GCA_025464045.1 Ilumatobacteraceae bacterium | reverse complement strand
TGACGGTCGTGGACGTCGCGGTCGCGGTGCCGGCCGCCGTGGTGGGTAGCAGCGGGGCGACGGGACCGGTGTCGATCGCAGCCTGCTGCGCGGCGGCCGTGTCGACCGCGTAGAACTTCGTCGGGTTGGGCACGACGACGACGAGGGCCGCTACGACCGCCATGCCGGCGATTCCGAGCACGAGCGTGCGGCGCGGCGGCAACGATCTCGCCCGACGGATCGGGCGCTCGACGACGGCGTACGAGACCAGCGCGATCGCGAGCGTGATCGCGCCCTTGATCGCGAGCGTCACGCCGACCGGGAGGTCCCAGCGCTGGCGGTCGATGAGCACGTACACCGGCCAGTGGTAGAGGTAGATCCCGTAGCTGATCTTGCCGATGCCGACGAGCGGCTTGGCCGACAGCATCGACCGCACCGGGCCGCGCGCCTGCAGCCCGAGGATCAGCCCGGCGCTGACGACGGCGACCAGCGGCAGGGCGCCGCGATAGGCAGGACCACTGCCGTCGGGGAACAGCACGCACGCTCCGGCGAGGAGGACGAGGCAGATCGGCGCGAGCCACCGGGTGCCGCCCGGCAGCGCGGTCCGCCGCTGGCACCAGCAGGCGAGGACGGCTCCGGCGAGGATCTCCGACGCCCGCGCCGGCGTCGCCCAGTAGGCCGCGTTCGCGCCCCAGACGATCGCGATGACCGGTGCGGCGATCACCGAGATCGCGAACAGCACGGTCGTCGATCGCAACATCGTCCACCTCGGGCGGCGGCGTCGCAACCGCAGCAGGGCGACGAACGACAACGGCCAGACCCAGTAGAACTGCTCCTCGATCGACAGCGACCAGTAGTGGTCGAGCGGGTGACGCAGGCCGGCAGCGAGGTTGTTGAGATCCGCGTAGCTCTCCCCGCTGGCGAGCTTGACCCAGTTGAAGACCTGGAACAGCGCGCCGAGCACGTCACGACGCAAACCGGTGACGCCGTCGAACGACCCGGCTGCTGCCAGCACGCACACGGCGACGATGCACAGCAGGCTCGCCGGGAGCAGGCGCCGGGCGCGTCGCGTGTAGAACCGCACGATGTCGATCTGTCCGCGCCGCTCGGTCCGGCCGGAGCTGTCGTCGGCCTCGCGCAGCAGCAGGGATGTGATCAGGAAGCCGGACAGGGTGAAGAACACCGATACCCCGAGGTAGCCGCCACTCATCCACGTGAGGCCCCCGTGGAACAGCAGGACCGCCACGACCGCGAGGGCCCGCAGGCCGTCCAGCGCCGGCTGGTAGCGAATGGTCTGATCGGCCGGCATCTCGGGCGATCGTAGATCGCCGGTGCTCGGGCGACGCGGAGAAGGGTGCAAGACTCCCCGCCAATGCGACTGCGGACCGCGTTCAGCTCAGTGATCATCGGCGCCCTCGTGGCCGGCGGACTGGCCGTCGGTGCGCCGACCGTGGTGCAGGCGGCACCCGGGCTACCCGCGTGCCCGGCCGGCTACCGGGCCACGGACGTGCAGTGCAACCAGTACTCGAACCCCGGCCCGCTCGGCGGGATCTCGGTGATCGGCGACTCGGTGCTGCTCGGCTCGTCCGACAACTTCAGCAACCCCGGCCTGCCGAACATGCTCGCCGGCGCCGGGTGGGGACCCGTGAACTTCCTCGCCGGCAAGGGCTACACCACCGGGCGCAACCTCGGCGCCGGCCGACCGACGACGGCCGCCTACTGGATCAACCGCTGGCGTGCCGAGGGCTGGGACCCGTCGGTGGTCCTCGTCAACCTCGGCAACAACGACAACGCGTTCTGTCCCGCCAACGTCGCCTGCATGAAGCAGACGATCGACTACCTGCTGAACGTGATCGGCGCACAGGTCGAGGTGTGGTGGCCGCTGCTGACGACGGTCGACTACACGCGGGCCGCCGCGTGGAACTCCGCGCTGCGCCTCGCCGAGCAGGAGCGGCCGAACCTCCACGTGTGGGACTGGCCGACCGCGCTGGCGACCGCGAACCCACCGATCGTCATGGACGGCTATGCCATCCATCCCGCCAGCGGCCCGCAGTACGTGCGCCGGAGCCGGATGATGACCGACGACGTCACGACGGTGTTCGGTCCGTCGCGACGGGTCGGGCCGAACGCCACTCCCCCGGCGGCGGCCGGTGGTCCGTCCGACTACCTGCCGGTTCCGGTGAGCCGGATCACCACCGGGCTGCACATCGATCCCGGTTCGACGGCGACGCTCGATCTGTCGTCGCTCGCGCCGGCGGACGCGACGGCCGTCGCGCTCACGCTGGAGTCGCGCAACCCCGTCGGCCCCGGGTACCTCACCACCTATCCGTGTGGCGGGACGCGGCCGATGACATCGAACCTCAACTTCGTCGCCGGCCAGCGTCGCGGCGCACAGGCACTGGCGACGCTCACCGCCGCCAAGACCGTGTGCATCTTCAGCTACGACGCCACCGACGTGGACATCGACGTCCAGGGCTGGTTCGTCGCCTCCGCCGCGAGCAGGTTCGATCCGACGGTGCCGACGCGCCTGCTCGACACCCGCGAGACGGGCCGCAACCCGGTCGACGTCATCACCGTGCCGGCCGGGGCGACGGCCGTCGCCCTGAGCCTGGTCGGTCTCGACGCGGCGCAGGCCGGCTCGCTCACCGTGTGGTCGTGCGATCAGCCGCGGCCGGATCTCGCCCAGATCTACTTCGGTCCGGGCGAGATCATCGCCGGTGCCGCGTACGTCCTGGCGTCCGCCCAGGGCACCGTGTGCGTCGGCACGTCGACCGCGGCCGACATCGTCGTCGACATGACGGGCACGTTCTCGGCCGCCGGGCGGCTGCGCTACACGCCGTCGGTGGTGCAACGGATGGTGGACACCCGCGAGGGCCTCGGCGGTTGGTCCGGCCGGGTCGACCCCGGGCAGAGCATCGACCTCCAGCCCGCGCCCGCCGGTGCCGAGGCGGTCAGCGGCACGTTGACGATGGTCCAGCCGACGATCAGCGGTTGGTTGCGGGCGACGCCGTGTGGCCAGTCGCAGCTGTCCTCGTCGGTCAACGCGCCGGCCGGCGCGATCCTCGCCAACTCGTTGACGGTCGGGCTCTCCGCGGACCAACGGCTGTGCATCGAGACCTACCGCGGCGCCCACGTCCTGTTCGACGTCTCCGGCTGGTGGGCGCCGTGACGCGTCGGCGGCAGCGGCTCGCGCTCCTGCTCGCGACCGTCGTCATCGCGCTCGCCGGTGCGATGGCAGCATCACCGGCAGCTTCGGCCGGAACAGGCGCCGGAGCAGGCTCCGGCGGCAACGTCGGTGGCGAACGGACCGAGGGTGTCCCGCCACCGTCGAAGCGCGTCTACATGGTCAGCGACTCCGTCGGGCTCGGGGCGAAGAACGCGATGTCCGCGGCGTTCCCGCCGGACTGGCAGGTCACCGTCGACGGCACGCCGGCGCTGTTCGTCGAGCAGCTGCTCTCCAAGCACGTCAAGGGTCGCGCGGCCACCAACCCGTCGGTGTTCGGCGACGACGCGATCGTCGCCGGCGGCTACAACTACCCGTTCTGGGATCCGGGCCGGTTCGACCGGTCCGTCGATGCGATGGTCGACGAGCTCGTCGCGCTCGGCACCAAGCACGTCTTCTGGGTGACGCTGCGCGAGGTCGAGCAGCAGTACGTCACGCCGGGCGCGTGGACCCAGGTGCAGCCGTACTTCTGGTACTTCCCGACCGTCAACCAGCACCTGCGCGCCGCGCTCGATCGCCACCCGCAGCTGTCGCTGATCGACTGGGCCTCGATCGCCGATCGTCCCGGCCTGACCTACGACGCGATCCACCTCAACACCTACGGCGCTGCGCAGTACGCCAACCTCTCCGCAGACGTGGTCCTCACCGCGGACCGCCGCCTCCCGTTCGGCACCGTCACCGAGATCCAGGTGGCCGGCGTGCACGGGGTGCCGGCCGACGCCAAGGCGGTGGCGCTGAACCTGACGTCGCACAACCCGCGGGGCCCCGGGTTCTTCACCGCCTACCCCTGCGACGGGCCGCGCCCGACGGTGAGCAACCTCAACTTCGTCCCCGGCCAGATCGTGGCCGCGTCGGCGATCGTGCCGATCGGTGCGAACGGCAAGATCTGCGTGTTCCAGTACGGCGACGCCAACCTGATCGTCGACCTCACCGGTTCCTTCGGGGCGGACTCCGGGCTCGTGCCGGTGTGGCCGACGCGGGCGATCGACACGCGCGAGACGGCCCGCGTCGGACCCGTTCCGACCGTGGTCCACCTCGGCGCGGTGCCCGGCGTCCCGCTCGATCGGTCGTCGGTGGCCGTCAACCTGACCACGATCGGCGGCGCGGCCAACGGGATCCTCAACGTCTACCCGTGCGACGGCCCGGGGCCGGGGGTGCCGACACGTACCATCCTCGCCGGGCAGATCCAGAACCTGCTGATGATCACCGCAGTCGACCCGAGCGGCGACGTGTGCGTGACGGCGAGCCAGCCGACAGACGTGATCCTCGATGTCTTCGGATCGTTCACCGCCGGCGCGGACGTCCACCCGCTGCTGTCGACGCGCCTCTACGACAGCGGCGGCATCGCCCCCGCCGGCACCGTGTCGGTGCTGCAGGTGGCGGGACGCGGGGACGTGTCCGGGACGCCGACCGCGGCGGTGCTCAGCGTCAACGCCACGAGTGCCCAGGCAGCCGGGTTCGTCACCGCCTTCCCGTGCGCCTCCGGACTGCCCAACACGTCGATGCTGAACACGACGGCGAACCACGATCAGGGCAACGGCACGATCGTGGCGGCCGACGCGGCCGGGCAGGTGTGCCTCTACCAGCTGTTCGCCGGCAGGCTCACCGTGGACCTGACCGGGTGGACCGGCTCCGCGTTCCAGGCGATCGCGCCCGTCCGCCTGTTCGACAGCCGCGAGACCGGCTGACTGATGCCCCGGCTCGACGACGAGCGGCCGTCCTGCCTGCCAGACTGGGGCGCATGATCTTCGACGGATTCGTCCACCAGTTGCCGGACACCGATCCCGGAGAGACGCAGGAGTGGCTGGACAGCCTTGACGCCGTGGTCGAGGTCCACGGCAAGACGCGAGCCCGCTTCCTGTTGTCGAAGCTGTTGGAACGTGCCCGCGAGTCCCAGGTCAGCTTCCCGGCGACGGTCAGCACCCCGTACGTCAACACCATCCCTCGTGAGGCGGAGCCGTGGTTCCCCGGCGACGAGTTCATCGAGCGCCGCATCCGCGCCTTCGTGCGTTGGAACGCGGCGGCGATGGTGGTCAACGCCAACAAGCACGCCGACGGGATCGGCGGCCACCTGTCCACGTTCGCCAGCTCGGCGAGCCTGTACGAGATCGGGTTCAACCACTTCTTCCGCGGCAAGGACGACGGCAACGCCGGCGACCACATCTACTTCCAGGGCCACGCGGCACCCGGCGTCTACGCGCGGGCGTTCATGGAGGGTCGCCTCACCGAGGACGACCTCGACCACTTCCGCCAGGAGATCGGGCGCGGCGGGCGCGGCCTGAGCAGCTACCCGCACCCACGGCTGATGCCCGACTTCTGGGAGTTCCCGACGGTGAGCATGGGCCTCGGGCCGCTCACCGCCCTCTACCACGCACGGTTCAACCGGTACCTCCAGGGTCGCGAGATCGACGACACCAGCAACAGCCGGGTGTGGGCGTTCCTCGGCGACGGCGAGTGCGACGAGCCGGAGACCCTCGGGGCGATCTCGCTGGCGAGCCGCGAGCACCTCGACAACCTCGTGTTCGTCGTCAACTGCAACCTGCAGCGCCTCGACGGCCCGGTGCGCGGCAACGGCAAGATCATCCAGGAGCTCGAGGCCACGTTCCGTGGTGCCGGCTGGAACGTCATCAAGGTGATCCTCGGGTCGAAGTGGGACGAGTTGCTCGCCAAGGACAAGGACGGCGTGCTGCTGAACCAGTTGAACACCACCGTCGACGGCCAGTTCCAGCGCTACGGCATCGCCGACGGGGCGTACATCCGCGACAACTTCTTCGGGCCGGACCCGCGGTTGCGCGCCCTGGTCGCCCACCTGTCCGACGAGGACCTCGTCAACCTGCCCCGCGGCGGCCACGACTACCGCAAGCTGTACGCGGCCTACAAGGCCGCCACCGAGAACCTCGGGTCCGGGGCCCCCACCGTCATCCTGGCGAAGACGGTCAAGGGCTGGACGCTGGGTCCGGCGGTAGAAGGCCGCAACGCCACCCACCAGATCAAGAAGCTGAGCGGCGAGCAGCTGACCGTGCTGCGCGACCGGCTGTACCTCAACGACGAAATCCCCGACTCCGCTCTCGAATCCGAAGCGCCGTACTACTGCCCGCCGCCGGAGTCGATCGAGTATCAGTACATGATGGAGCG
>JAODBQ010000269.1 GCA_025464045.1 Ilumatobacteraceae bacterium | reverse complement strand
GGCGAGATGCCGCAGGTTCCGCGCCCACCCGCAGGACGAGCGGGACGGGGACGGGTCAGCTCGCGTGTGTGGCGGGTGGCGGCGGCGGGCACCTTCGGACCCTTGGCTGCCTTCTCATCACGCAACGAGTCCGTCGCCGTCGTCACCGTCGGGCGTCAGCGGATCTGGTCCGTCCTGCGCGACGCCGACGCGCTCGCATCGCTCACACCTCTCGTGCGGAGCATCGACGTCGACGGGGACGTGTGGACGTGGCACCTCCGCGGCATCTCGGCGCTCGGTGCGTCGGTGGCGCCGACGTTCACGGAGCGGATGACGTTCGACGAGCCCCGCGAGATCGGCTTCGCCCACCGGCCGCCCGACGGCCGCTCCGAGCGGGCCGGTGCCAACGGCACCTACGTGCTCGATGCCGTGGGCGACGAGTCCACGCGGCTGTCGATCGACATCACGCTGTGCGTCGAGCTCCCACTCCCCCGGCTGTCGCGTCGAGCCGTCGAGAAGGCGATGGCGGCGATGATGCAGCGCACCGGTGATCGCTTCGCCGTCAACCTGTACCAGCGCCTCGGGATCGACGCCGCCGGCGTCGACGCACCGACTGCGCCCAGCCGGCGTCGATGACCCGGTTCCAGCACTTCGCCGCGCAACTCGTCGACGGGCCTCACGTCACGCTGGCGGCGGGCGTGGAGATGGCGGGCTACCACTGGTCGACGACGTCGGCAGCCGCGGCCAAGGTGCGTGCCGTGCGGGCACGCCCGCACGCCGCCGTCCTCGCCATCGCAGCGCAGGCTCACGACGAGCAGGCCGACGATGAGCAGGCCGACGACGAGCAGGGCATCGCAGCGCAGGGCATCGCAGCGCAGGCCGACACCGAGCACGCCGACGACGAGCAGGCCATCGACGACGGGGCGGACGACGTCGACGCCCGACGGGGCGGCCAGCCGTGGGGATGGACGCTGATCGCCGGCCGCGCCCAGGTGCTCGACGTGCGCCGGCCCCGCGACGGGCTCGCCGATCCGGTCGCCGCCGGCCTGGCGGGGATCGCCGTCGCACGCATCGGGCTGGCGCACTGCGATCAGCTGACCGGCTACCTGCACGTCGCCGACGACATCCCCAAGCGCTGGCGGCCGGCCGCACGGGTGCTCCTCGTCGTTCGCGCCGAACACCGACTGATGTGGCGCGCCGGTGCGCTCGTCGAGGCCACGGGCGCGTTCGTCGACACTGCGCCGCTGCCAACGGCCACCCGGCGCCGGACGCGCCGCCCGGCTCCGACGCTCGTGGCGGGCCTGTCCGCGCCGCAGGCCCGGCTCGTCGCGCGGCCCGGGCCCTGCGCGCTGGGCCTGTCGACCTCGCTCGGTCCGCTGGTCGTGCCCGCCGCGTGGGATCCCGACACGGGCACGGTTCGCCTCGAACGCAGCCTGCTGGCCCACCTCCGCGCCGAGATCCCCGGGCCGTGCAGCATCACCTTCGACCACAGCCCCGGCGCACGACCGGCGACCAAGATCGGGGTGATGCTGCGCGGTCACGTCGAGCTGCTCGCCGACGGGCCCCACGACCGGCCCCACGACCGGGGCCCAACCTCCGTCGAGCACGCGGTGCTCGCGGTGCGGGCCGGTCGGGTCACCGCGTGGAGCGGGTTCTCGACCAGCACGACGACTGCGCGATGAACCGCACCGTGCTCATCGTGGGCGCCGCACCGCGTCACGCACGGCGGCGCCGACACGATCGGGTGAACGTCGCCGTTCGGCGAGCAGGGCTGCCTTCGGGAGTAACGAACGGCCCGGCTCCGACGATCTGCGTGGCGGACGTGGACGAGCAGTGGGAGCGTGCAATGACCATCGAACACCCGGCGGGCAGCTCGTCGACGCGTCGCGCTCGGGACGCCGGCGGGTCCGTGGTCCGCGTGCTCGACGGCACCTCCGAGCTGCGCCGACGACGAGGCCGGGTCGTCGCCGCCAGAGATGGGATCGACGACCTGCCGGTCGCCGTGCTCGTGTTCGTGGACGGCGGGCTGGTGCGGGTCAACGACCGCTGGACCGCGCTCACGGGGTTCGGCCTGCGATCGTCGTTCGGCGCGTCCTGGCTGCGCGCCGTGCACCCCGACGACCGCTCGACTGCCGCCGCGCAAGCCCACTCGGTGTGCCGCGGGACCGCTGCCGGCCACGACATCCGCCTGCGCCGTCACCGTGGCGGGTACGCGTGGGCGCACGTCAAGATCCGTGCGATGACCCAGGACCGGCGCCAGACGTGCGTGATGACGTTGACGGAGATCGACGTCCGCAAGGCGAACGAGTCCCGTCTGGCGCACCTCGCGTCGCACGACCTGATGACCGGGCTGTTGAACAAGCAGGCGTTCATGGCCGAGCTCGAAGTGGACGCGGACAGGCCGCACGCCACCGACTCGACCGCGATGCTCTTCGTCGATCTCGACGACTTCAAGGTGATCAACGATCTGTTCGGCCATCGGATCGGCGATCAGTTCCTCGTCTACGCCGCCCAGCGGATCCGTTCGGCGGCGCGTGCGTCGGACGTCGTCGGGCGCCTCGGCGGCGACGAGTTCGGGGTGCTGTGCCGCGGTCTGCGATCACCGGAGGAAGCGGGTTGCATCGCGGCGCGCATCGTCGAGGCGATGGACGCACCTCTGGCACTCGCGTCGTCGCTGCGACGGATCAGCGTCAGCGTCGGTGTCGCCCACGCGCGCAGTGGAGCGACGGCAGCCGCGGTGGTGGACGAGGCCGATCGCGCGATGTACCGGGCGAAGGCGTGTGGCGGAGCGCAGTGGGCGCGGCTCCCCAGCTCCACCTCCGCGCCTGGCGACGAGGCAGCAGCGTTCGCCGGCTGCACCGGGGAGCTGCTCGAGCTCGATGCGCTCGTCCGCGAGGCCGGCACCCGCCTCGAGGTGCTCAGCGCGCGGTGGCGCGAGCACGAGGATCCACAACGGACGAACGTGTTCGCCCGCCTCGCCGACGGGATCGGCGAGTGTCGTCGGCTCCTGGCGAGCGAGGAGATGGCTCGGCACGTGTCGAGCCCGCGCGACGAGACCACGTCGGTTCCCGGGCCGCTGCCGTCGGACGACCCGCACGCATGAGCTCGTGGCCGAGCCCGTCGACGCCGAGCCCTTCGGCGCCGAGCCCTTCGACGCCGGTCGTGCAGACGGCCGGTGTCGTCAAGGAGTATGCGAACGCTCGCGTCCTCGACGGCATCGACCTGGCGGTTGACCGCGGCCACATCGTCGGCTTGATCGGCCCGAGCGGTTGCGGCAAGACCACCCTCGTGCGACTGCTCACCGGCATCACCGCCCCGACGAGTGGTGAGGTGAAGGTCTTTGGATCGGACCCGACGCGGTTCCCCGCGAGCACGCGTTCCCGCTTCGGGTACATGCCCCAGCTGCCGGTGCTCTTCCCGACGTTGAGCGTGTGGGGCAACCTGACGTTCATGTCGTCGGTGTACGGCCAGGGTCTGCGTCACCGGCGCAGGCGGCTCGGCGAGCTGCTCGAACTGGTCGAGCTGAACGGTGACCGACGCAAGCTGCTCGCGCACTGCTCGGGCGGGATGCAGCGCCGGCTCGCGCTCGCCGCAGTGCTCGTGCACCGACCGGAGCTGCTGTTCCTGGACGAACCCACCGCGGGCGTCGACCCGATCCTGAGGGCACGGTTCTGGGATCACTTCCGCGGCCTGCGCGATCGCGGCGCGACGCTGATCGTCCCGACGCAGTACGTCGGCGAGGCGGCGATGTGCGACCAGGTTGCGGTCATGTCGGCCGGCCGGCTGGTGACGGTCCTGCCGCCCACCGAGCTCCGTCGGTTCGCGTACGGCGGCGATGTCGTCTGCTTCTCGATGGACGAGGTGCTCCAGCGCGCGGACGTGCAGCGGCTGGCTGCGGTGCCGGGCGTCCGCGAGGTGCGTCGTACCGACGTGGGACTGCGCTTCGTGGTCGACGACGAAGCGCGCGACGTCGTCGCGATCGAGCAGGCCTTGGCCGGGTTGGGGGTCACGACGGCGAGCGTCGAGCCGTTCGACCCGAGCTACGAGGACGTGTTCGTGGCGATCATCGAACGAGATCGGGCCGCACGCGGCGCCGATGCGGCGTCCGCAGCATGAGGACGAGCTTCTGGCGGACGCCGCTGCAGACGCTGACGTTCATGCGCAAGGAGATCACCGACGCGGTGCATCAACCGCGCCTGCTGATCACCCTGGTGCTCGGCCCGTTCCTCATCATGGGCGCGTTCGGCCTCGGCTACCGCGAGACCCCCAAGCCACTCGACGCGGCGCTGGTCGTGCCGGAGGCCAGCCCGTTGAAGTCGCAGATCGACACGTACACGAAGCACCTCGGTTCGTACGTTCACGTCGTCAGCGTGAGCTCCGACGCCGCGGACGCGTCCCGACGTCTCCAGGACGGCGACGTCGACGTGGTCGTCTCGTTCCCGGCCGATCCCATGCAGGATGTGCTGAACGGCCAGCAATCGCAGATCACGATCATCCACACCCGGCTCGACCCGATCGAGCAGACGGCGATCTCGTTCGCCTCGTCGCTCGGCGTCGATCAGATGAACAGCGCCGTCCTCGCCGCGATCATCGGCGAGGGTGAGCAGGCGGCCGCTCCGGCGAACGACGCGTTGGCGATCGCCGACGGGGCGACGACCAAGCTCCAGGCCGCGGTGAAGGCCAACGACGCCGCCGCGATCCAGGCCGCCCTCGCCGATCTCGACTCGAGCAGCGCGGCGATCGCGGCCGCGGCGCGCGAGACCTCGGTGCTGCTCACGCACATCGGGACCGACCCCGCGACCTCCGCCGATGCGAGCCAGCTCGTCGCCCGCGCCGGCGAGTTGGCCGCGACGGTCACGCAGATCCACCAGCAGGGCGACCGCGTCGACGCCGGCACCGTCGACGCGCTGGCCACGTCCGTGTCGAGCATGCGCACGCAGTTCCAGGGCTTGGCCGCGATCAGCCCGAACGTCCTGGCGCAGCCGTTCGTGCCGAAGGTGCAGCTCGCCGTGCCCGGTGTGCATCGGATCACCGATTGGTACGCGCCGGCCGCGATCGTCCTGATCCTGCAGCAGTTCGGCCTCGCCTTCGGCGCCCTGACGTTCGTGCGCGAGCGCCAGCTCGGCATCACCGACGTGCTGCGCGTCGCTCCGGTGAACGCCGGACCAGCGCTCATCGGCAAGTACCTCGCCTACCTGCTGCTCGGCGGTGCCGTGGGAGCGACGCTGACGGCGCTCGTGGTCAAGCTCCTGGACGTTCCCATCGCCGGCGACCTCGGTAGTGTCGCCCTCGTCATGTCGCTGACGCTGTTCGCATCGATCGGGCTCGGGTTCGTGCTCTCACTGCTGTGTCGCACCGACGGCCAGGCCGTCCAGTACGCGCTGCTCGTCCTGCTGGCGAGCCTGTTCTTCAGCGGCTTCTTCCTCTCGCTCGGGCAGCTGCGCGGCGCGGCACAGGTCATCGGTTGGCTGCTCCCGGTGACCTACGGGATGCAGATGCTGCGCGACGTCATGCTGCGGGGTGCGGCCCCCAACCCGTCGCTCGTGCTCGGCCTCGCCGGCTTCGGCGTGGCGATGTTCGTGCTCGCGCTGCTGGGGACCCGTCGACGGATGAGCGCCACCGAGACATGACCAGCCCACCGGCGCGCAGTGTCGGCAGGACGCTGACCATCGTCAGCACCGTCGGAATGGTGTTGACGGTCGTCGCCACCGCGCTCGCGTTCGTGCTCGTCGGACGGTTGCACCGATCGGTCGACGACAGCCTCGGCGTGGCGGTGCAGACGATCGACGCGGTGGACGAATCGATCACCGTCAGCAAGCAGGTCGTCGACACGATCTCGACGGCGCTCGACGGTGTCGCCGCGACCCTCACGACCATCCAGGGTTCGACCGCGACGGCGAGCGACACGCTCGACACGCTCGACACGTTCCTGAAGGGATCGCTGACCAGCTCGGTCGTGTCGATCCAGCAGGTCCTGCCGACGATCCAGGGTGTCGCCGGCGCGATCGACACCTCGCTGACCGCGATCTCCAAGCTGCCGATCGGGCCCGACTACCAACCGGCCATCAGCTTCGCCGACTCGATCCAGGGGCTCTCCGACGCGATCACCCCACTGCCGGGCGACATCGACTCGCTCGCCACCAACGTCGCGGACCTGCAGACGTCCGTTGCCTCGGTGAGCACCGACCTGAGCCAGCTCGTCGGGACGGTCACCAGCCTCCAGGGCGACATCAAGGCGATCAAGGACGCGCTCGACCAGTACCTGCCGGTGGCCGCGAACGCACGCGAGGTCGCCCTCCACAACCGTGACCGCCTGCGCGCGGACACCACCCTCGGCCGGGTCCTGGTGATCCTCGTCGGTCTGGTGCTGATCCTCACCCAGGCGGCCACCGGATGGGTGGGCAGGCTCCTGGTCGAGCGCGAGACGTCGATGCCGGTGTCGGTGACGACGTCGGAATCGGAGTCGGCCGACGTCCTCGAGATCTGATGGTGGCGTCGCGGCGCACGTGACGAGACGTCGCCGGTCCGGCCGGTCCGTCAGCGCGCGAGCGCGGCGCGGATCGATTCGCGCAGCGAGCCCATCGTCGCCACCACCGCGGACGGCTCGTAGCCGCAGTGGGCCATGCAGTTGGCGCAGCGCGGATCCTTGCCGCGCCCGTACGACTCCCAGTCGGTCGTGTCGAGCAGCTCCTGGTAGGTGCTCGTGTAGCCGTCGCTCATCAGGTAGCACGGCCGCTGCCACCCGAACACCGAGTAGCTGGGGATCCCCCACGGCGTGCACGCGAAGTCCTTCTTGCCTTCCAGGAAGTCGAGGAAGAGCGGCGAGTGGTTCAGCCGCCAGCGCTTGCGGCGCCCGCCGGCGAACGCATCGCGGAACAGAGCCGTCGTCTGCTCGGTCGGCAGGAAGTGCTCCTGGTCGGGCGCCTTCGAGTAGGCGTACGCGGGCGAGATCATCATCGCGTCCACCCGGAGGTCGTCGTTGAGGAAGTCGAGCACGTCGCGCACGGTGCGCGGCGTGTCCGTGTTGAAGAAGGTCGTGTTGGTGGTGACCCGAAAGCCGCGCGCCTTCGCCTCGCGGATCGCGGCGACGGCCTCGTCGAAGACGCCGACCCGGTCGACGGCCTCGTCGTGGCGCTCGCGGAGACCGTCGATGTGCACGGCGAACGAGAAGTACGCCGAGGGCCGGAACAGGTCGAGCTTGCGGCGCAGCAGTGCGCCGTTCGTGCACAGGTAGACGAACCGCTTGCGGGCGACGAGCGCAGCGACCATCGCCTCGATGTCGGGATGCAGCAACGGCTCCCCACCGGCGATGGACACCATCGGCGCGCCGCACTCCTCGACCGCGGCGACTGCGTCCTCAACGCTGACCCGGCGACGGAGGACCTCGGTGGGGTGCTGGATCTTGCCGCAGCCGGGACAGGAGAGGTTGCAGGCGAACAGCGGCTCGAGCTCGACGATCAGCGGGAACTTGTCGCGGCCCTTCAGCTTGTTCTTGGCGAGGTAGGTCCCCATGCGGACTGCTTGGCGGAACGGGATGCTCACGGCCTGACCTCCGTCGGCAGCTGGAATGACACGGATTCCTCCGAGGTGCGGCGTTCCTCGACGACGATCGCGCCGAGCGAGGCGATCGCGGCGATGACCTCGTCGACCTTCGCCTCGGGCGCCGATGCGCCGGCGGTGATCCCGATCGAGCGGGCGTCGCGGAGCCAGTCGGCGCTGATGTCCGCGCACCCGTCGACGAGGTGGGCCGGCGTGCCACTGCGCGACGCCACCTCCGCCAGCCTGCGCGAGTTCGACGAGTTCGGCGAGCCGACGACGAGCACGAGGTCGACGTCGGCCGCGATCGCGGCGACGGCTTCCTGGCGGTTCTGCGTGGCGTAGCAGA